>JAAXJP010000596.1 GCA_012269805.1 Rubrivirga sp. | reverse complement strand
GGCGCGCGGTTAGACCTGCATCCGCATGAGCTCCTGGTAGCCGTCGAGGAGCTTGTTGCGGACCTCGGTGAGGAGCTGGAAGTGGAGCTCGGCCTGGTTCAGCGCGATCATCACGTCGTGGACGTTCTCCGTCTCGCCGGCCACGAAGGCCTCGACCTGGGCGTCGGCCCCCTTCTGCGCACCGTCGACGCGGTCGACGGCCTCGGCGAGCGTGTCGCGGAAGGCGGGCCCTTCCGTGGGGCGGATCCCGCCCTCCGACGGCTGGCTCTGGACCCGAACCGGGACTCCGGGTCCCTGGACGCGGGCGGCGATGGCGGCGACGGTCATCAGGCCGAGAGGTCGAGGCGGGTCCCGAGCTGGGGGGCCTGCTGGACCTGGCGGCCCGGGCCGTAGAGCTTCTGCGCGACGGCCGGCCGCGCGGGGAACGAGTCCGCGATCCGGGCTTCCTCAGCGGCCGTGAGCGGGGCCGCCGGGGCGGTCGGCGCGGCGAGCGACGGGCGGGTCGCGCGGGCGGACGGGGCAGTGGGGAGCGCGGGGTGGAGCGTGAGTCCGGTCATGGGGTGTGAGCCTGCGTGGTGGTGCTCGGGTCTCGGAGCGCGAGCGTCAGATCTCGAGCGAGCGCTTGATCATCTCCTTGGCCGCCTTCACCGAGGTCAGGTTGGCCTCGTAGATCCGGTTGGCGGAGATCATGCGCGCCATCTCGTCGACGACGTTGACGTCGGGGTAGTGGACGTACCCGTCGGCGTCGGCGTCGGGGTGCGTGGGGTCGTACTCGAGCCGCTCCCGGGCCTCGCCCACGACCTCGGTCGTCGGGCCGAGCTCGGGGCCCCGGGAGGCGAGCTGGTGGCGGACGCCCCCGATGTGGCGGCCGTTGGCCGTCTGGAGGGGGAGCCGCGCCGCGCGGAGGGAGGACTCGAAGGCGCGGAGCGCCGCGGGCGCTTCTTGGACGGCCCGCTTCGGCTGGTACGGCGTGCCGTCGGCCGTCCGGGTGGTGGTCGCGTTGGCGATGTTCTCGGTGGCCACGCCGAGCGCGACGCGCTGGGCCTCGAGGCCGCGCGCGGCCGTCCGGAACGGGCTGAACGAGCGGAGGGGAGACAGCATCGCTAGCCCGTGCGCCCGGTGATGCCCGTCCGCAGCCGGGCGAAGTGCTCGTGGAGGGCCCGCGTCGCCAGCTGCGTGCGCATCTGCGTGTCGGCGATCTCCATGAGCTCGTCCTCCAAGAGCGGCGCCCGTCCTTCCTCGACCATCTCCGCCGTCACGGCCGCGGCGTCACCGCCGGCGCCACGGCGGGCGTCCTGGAGCGTCTCCTCGAAGCGGACGGCGAGTCGGTTGTAGCCGGGCGTGTCGAGGTTCGCGACGTTCGAGGCGAGGCCTTCGATACGGTATGTGTACGCCTGCAGAGCGTTCTGGAGCAGGCGGAGGGTAGGAGGCGTCACGGGGCTAGAGGCGTCGGAAGGCCAGCGGGGGCGGTGTCGGCTCCGGCTGGCGGGAGGACACGGGGACTATTCTCCTAAACCGTGCCAATCTGGCCGGCCTGCTCGCGAATGGGCTTTTCTGGGGTCGGCGGAGGGGTCGGGACGCCGTCAGGGCCCGTCCTCCGTCGGGAAAACCATTCCGGCGGCGGCAGCATCGGCCGCCGGGTGATTCTGCCCACCTAACGACTGCCTATGTGTGGATGTACTTTCGAGATCTGTCGACTGTCTCCCCCGGAATGGCCTCTGCTTCTCCCGCTGCGGTTCGCCCCCGCGTGCTGTTCGTCGATGACGAGTTGCCCCTGCGTGACGTCGTCTCTCGATTGTTGGACCGCCGTGGTGTTGACGTCACGACGGCCGGCGATGCGATCACGGCCGTCGAGGTCCTGCGCGACGAGCCGTTCGACCTCGTCCTGACCGACTTTCAGATGCCCGGCATGGACGGGCTCGAGCTGCTGGCCCACGTTCGGGAGCACTACCCGGACCTGCCGGCCATCATGATCACGGGCCACGCGAGCGTCCAGCACGCGGTCCGAGCGATGGCCGGGGGGGCCGTCGATTACCTCCCGAAGCCGTTCGCGGTCGACGCGCTCGCGGAGCGCGTGCTCGACCAGATCGCGGAGCGCCGGGAGCGGGCGGCCCACCGGAGGGGGCGGGTCGCCTGTTCCGAGAGCTCGGCGCCGGAGCCGCGCCAGCTTCGGGGCGGGTTCGTCGGCGAGCATCCGGCGATCGTCCGGCTCCGGGACCTCGTTCACCTCGTGGCGACGAGCCAGGCGCCCGTGTTCGTCCACGGCGAGAGCGGGACGGGCAAGGAGGTGATGGCCCGCTACATCCACCAGCGGAGCGGGCGGTCCGGCCCGTTCGTGGCGATCAACTGCGCGAACCTCCCGCGCGAGCTCGTCGAGAGCGCGCTGTTCGGCCACAAGAAGGGGGCCTTCACGGGCGCCACCGGCGACCACACGGGCGTGTTCGAGGAGGCCGACGGCGGGACGCTCCTGCTCGACGAGGTGACCGAGGTGGA
>JAAXJP010000726.1:1335-2495 GCA_012269805.1 Rubrivirga sp. | reverse complement strand
TTTCTGATCGCCACCCGCATGTCCCGTTTCCTGAAGGCCCTCCGCGGCGAGCCCGTCGACGCCACGCCCGTGTGGTTCATGCGGCAGGCCGGCCGCTACCTCCCCGAGTACCGCGCCGTCCGCAAGGACCACGACTTCCTGACGATGGTCAAGACGCCGGAGATCGCGGCGGAGATCACGCTCCAGCCGATCCGGCGGTTCGACCTCGACGCGGCCGTCATCTACTCCGACCTCCTGCCTCCGCTCGAGACGATGGGGCTGGGGCTCCACTTCGAGAAGGGCGTCGGGCCGGTCATCGAGAACCCGATCTCCACGACGCGCGACGTCGACATGCTGGCGACGCCGCCGGCCGGCGAGACGATGCCGTGGACGCCCGAGGCCATCCGCCTCGTCAAGGCCGAGCTCGAGCCGAAGGGGATCCCGGTCCTCGGGTTCGCGGGGTGCCCGTTCACGCTGGCCGCCTACGCCATCGAGGGCGGCGGCTCCAAGAAGTATGAGAAGACGCGCGTGTTCATGTACACCGAGCCCGCCGCCTGGCGCCGGTTGATGGACAAGCTGGTGACCGTCGCCGGCAGCTTCCTGACCGAGCAGGCCAAGGCCGGCGCCGACGCGCTCCAGGTGTTCGACAGCTGGGCGGGCGCGCTCTCGCGCTACGACTACGAGCGCTACGCGGCGCCCTACACCACGAAGCTGATCGGGATCGCCAAGCGGACCGGCCTTCCGGTCGTCCACTTTACGACGGGCACGGCCGGCCACCTGGACGCCATCGCCGCGGCGGGCGGGGACGCGATCGGCGTCGATTCCGGGCCCTCGCTCGTCGAGGCCCGGGAGCGCATCGGCGGCAAGCCCATCCAGGGCAACCTCGACCCGTACCTCCTCCAGGCGCCCTGGCGCGAGTTGAAGGCGCAGGCCGACCGCGTCCTCGCGGAGGCGCCCGCCACCGGCCACGTGTTCAACACGGGCCACGGGCTCGTGCCGAGCACGCCGCCCGACGCCGTCGCCCGGCTCACCGACTACGTCCACGAGCAGACGAGCCGCTAGCGCCCCGACCCTCCCCGCCTCGGTGGCGCGGCGGGCCCCCCCGGACCGGCCGAGGCCGGACCCCCGCACCCCCGAGGGGGGCGGGGGGTGGGCGAAGGGGGGCCCGGGGGGGGGGGCGG
>JAAXJP010000726.1:0-1325 GCA_012269805.1 Rubrivirga sp. | reverse complement strand
CCGACCATGACCGACCCCCAGAAGCCCATCGGCGTCCTCTTCATGGCCTACGGCGGCCCCGAGGCGCTCGACGAGATCCCCGGGTACCTCTCCGACATCCGCCACGGCCGGCCGACGACGACCGCCGTCCTCGACGAGATCACCAACAACTACCGCCAGATCGGGGGCCAGTCGCCCATCATGGGCCTGACGAACGCGCAGGTCGAGGGCGCGATGGCCGAGCTCAACCCGCCCGGCGAGCCCGAGCGGTTCAAGGCCTACCTCGGCATGCGCCACTGGTCGCCCTGGATCGAGGAGACCGTGGGCCAGATGATCGACGACGGAATCGAACGGGCCGTCGCGATCGTCCTCGCCCCGCACTTTTCGTCGATGTCGATCGCGAAGTACCAGGCCAAGATCCGGGCCGGCCTGGAGATGTACCGCGGCGACATCCAGTTAGCGACCGTCGACGCCTATTTCGACGCGGACCTCCTGATCGAGGCGTTCGCCGCCCGTGTGCGCGACGCGATCGAGCAGTTCCCGGAAGACGACCGGGACGACGTCCACGTCGTGCTCTCGGCGCACAGCCTGCCGGTCCGCATCCTCCGCGAGGGCGACCCCTACCAGGACCAGCTCTGGACGACGGCCCGCCTCATCGCCGAGCGTGCCGGGCTCCGCGAGGACCAGTGGAGCTGGAGCTACCAGTCGGAGGGCCGGAGCCCGGAGCCGTGGCTCGGGCCGCAGCTCGAGGACCACATCCCGGCGCTCCACGAGGAGCGCGGCGTCGACAAGGTCGTGAGCCTCGCCATCGGGTTCGTGAGCGACCACGTCGAGATCCTCTACGACATCGACATCGAGGCCCAGAAGGCGGCCCGGGAGCGGGGCGTCACGCTCGTCCGCCCGCCGTCGCTCAACGACGACGCCCGGTTTACGCGGCTCCTCGCCGAGCTCGTCGAGGGCCGCGCGGCGGAGGAGGGCTGGATCGACTCCGACGTCCGCGCCGCCTCCGCGGGCGAGCCGTCGATGCCGATGCCCGCGGGCACGACCCTGCCCGCCTAGCCGCCCTCCTCCGCCTCGGCCCCGAGGCCGACCATGCCGACGCCCTCCGATCCGACCGACGTGCTCGTCCTGGGCGGCGGCCTGGCCGGGCTGGCGGCGGCGCTCCGGCTCACGGAGGCCGGCCGGAGCGTCCGCCTCCTCGAAGCGACCGACCGGCTCGGCGGGATCGTGCGGACGGTCCGTCGCGCTGGGTTCGAGGCGGAGGTCGGCCCCGACAACTTCCTCACGCGGAAGCCCGGCGCCGTCCGCCTCGCCGAGCGTCTGGGCGTCGAGACGCGGCCCCCGCG
>JAAXJP010000113.1 GCA_012269805.1 Rubrivirga sp. | reverse complement strand
TTGGACTCCTCTTCACTCAACCCCTGGCCAAAAGCAAGACTTGAAAAAAGAAAAAACGTAGAGGTCAGAATAACAAAGCACCAAGAACGCATATCACTTATGCGATGAATACCATTCATTAAACAAGGTGCTCAAATCGGAAGTACTATCAAAAAGCGAAAAACGTAATGGTTCTTGATAATCTCGTTCCGTAAGTTCTACTCCGTTCGCCTCAATATCTGATAGCAAAGCGTTGACAGCAAACGAATCTTTTAACACAATAGAATTTCGTAGCAAACCCTCTAAGGCATAATAAAAATCGTGTTTCAATGCATTGATGCGAAGCAGATGCTCCCCATACTCTTTATATACTTGAAGTGAATCTTGATACTTGTTCAATTTATATAGAACAGCACCTGTATAGCTCAAAGAGAAGGTAATTCCTCGTGAATCGCCTAGTTTACTCGAAAGATTTAAAGACAACTCTGACAATGTAAGCACATAACTTAAATCCTCTACCTCCATAAAATGCTCTCTAATTCTACTGAGTAAAAAGTTTAAATCTTGAGCTTCGGAAGATGTCAATTTTTTAGATTGAATAAGGGCTTCAATTGATCTTTTAACATTAGCATCATCAGTCTCGAGCTGCTCAAATTCATTGAAATTTAAGTTCACACCATTAAGGAATTGCAAGGAGGCCATGAGATATTTTAATCGAGACCTTTTCGGTACACTGATATCTAGTGAAATCTGTCGAGCTATTTCTCCAGCGAGCTTTGGATAATTGTTATTTAATGCATCCTTAAAACAATCAACGAGTGAATTACCATTTTCCTTTCTCATTAAGGCTTCATAGAACTCCAATCTAACAATAGCTTTTGATGACTTCAATTCTCTTGCAGAAACGAGCTCTTTGATGAAATGAAATCTCCTGGAAACAGTATTAATCTGCTCATCTTCTGATGATTTATCACCTTTTATTTCAGAATAAGTATATCTCCTTGATCGAATGCCTTGCATTATACCACCCATAGCCACAATTGAGATTTGTGCCAAAGGGCTCTCATGATAATCGGACACTTCATTTTCGAGAAATTTTGCACTGAGAAGAATCTCGTCTAAGAAATGTTTAGAATTTCTGTCACGAGTAAATTCAAAGATTTCGGTGCTCCTATCATTCTTCGTCATTTCGATTAAAACATCTGAAAGAAGAATAAGCTCGTCTGCTTTAAATCCTTCTACCTTTTTATAAAGTCTTTCTAGATATTGAGCACTTTGTTGATGCTTACCCTCCGAAGCTAATTTTTTAGCTGCAATCAAAACAATTTCCGACATATGGAAATTGATCACCTCAACGTGTGAGTACTTAAAACAGCGTTCTGCTGCGCTAAGCAACATGTCTAAATCAAAATTCTGAAGTTCTCGATTAGCCCCTTTTGTAATTATTGAGTTTATTATTCTCTTTTGATATTCTATAATGAGTTGACGTGAATGCCCAGATTCACTGCCTTCATTCGCTAATTCTAATACCTTACGATGTAAAACTTTAGATGTAAATGAATACATGTTATCTCTATCACTCAGGTCTTTAATAAACTTTCCTTCGAGCAATTCTAATTGAGATATCACTTTTAGCAGGTCTTCATTCCATATGCTCGCGAGCATTTCTGCATCGAACCTATATCCCACAACAGCAGCAGATTCAAGCAAAGACCTTAATTCTCGTGATAACTCATCTAAACCATCGACAGTTGCATGGCTCCTAGAATCTAGGATATCTATCACGTCGGAAGTCGGAATTTCTTTTAATCGGTATACATCTCCATCAACATAGAGATAGCCTTTGTTCGAGATGTTTTCTAGATAGCTTAATACATCTTTTGGCATGAGTTTATTTTTCTCGCCAAAAATGACCTCCCTTAAGTGACCCTTGATCTTTGAATCGAATCGATAAGGGACATCATATCCTTGCGAGCTATCATAATTGAAGTATTCATCTGAAAGTAATTCGGCGGTGAAGTCTGCTATAGACTCTATCCGGATTTGGTATTGATTAAGGTCTTCCGCTAAATTTTCATCCGACAGCTCTTCCAAAATATCAAGCGCTCTCTCCTCATGTTCTAAGGTAGTAGTGAAAACAAATTTGAAGCTTTCTCGGTGTTGTCTGCGTCTTTCGATTTCTGAAACAAACGTTTTTAACAGCTCCAGGCTAGATGTATCTATGAAATGTATATCATCTATCACGAAAACTATCATCTTTGGTTTTGAACTCAGATATCGATTTAGAATGATATCGAGAAGTTCATTCGCTATTTCATCATGAGTACGTGCGCTATCATCATCAATTGATAGCATCTGCGTTAAATCTACTGGGGCAACGGACCCTGCCCTGCTCATTACTTCATTAAATGCTTTGGAAATTCTAGTTCTATCTGCGAAGAAGCCTTCAGCAACCAATGGCTTAAATCTCTCTTTTGATGACTCAAGAAGGTTACCTTTCAACGAAAATGCCTCGTAAAAAGGCTCATACTGTTGAGCAGTATCAGTAGTAGAGTTACAATCACCTTGAAACCAAACTATATCATCAGGAGAACTATCGCTTAATTCAAGGACTAGCTCATTTAACAATCTTGTTTTGCCTGAGCCATAATGCCCTCGCAATAAGGCTAGATTTGATTTGTTCTGGGTTTTAATTAGGAAAGCTCCTAAGTCGGTTTTTACACTTTTAAGGTTAGTACCTGCGGTGTACCATCTAAGTGGGTTAAACAAACCACTAAATTCTTTACCATTGCCCGTACTATTGACAGTTAAACTACCTGAAAGAACACTTTTGTTATGGAGTAAATACAAACTAGAAGTGCCGAGTATTCCGTAAAAACTATTACCAAGTAGGTACCATTCGTGTAGCTCAAACCAAAATGACAGAATGGCTAGAAGTATGCTCAGAAAAGCAAACAACTTACCCGTTACTGTAATGGACTCTTTCTTGATTATTTTGTCTGTGATTACCCCTAATACAGCACAAACGAACATCAAGAATACAGCAGGAACAAAATCCACAAAACCTAATAATGCGGAAGGAAATAGCTCAGAGTGATATTCGTAAAAACTCAGCACTGTTAACTGTCCCATCCAAGAACCAAAGAGTATTCTTGAGAATCCTTTAGAGTTATTGATCACAACATTAGGCACCTTAAATAGTGCCAGATATGTGATTACAACGCTTGCTAAAAAGGGAACCACAGATTGAAAGAGTACCCAAATAATGACTTCTGGAGATTTGAAGTAAGCGTTTATATCTGGGGCTAAAGAAGTACTCAGATAATTAATTCCAATAATTGTAAAAAGTGGTATTAGAGTCATCATGGCGGTAAGAAGACCTATTTGTCTATCTGGCGCAAATGAAATAGCATATGACCCAATGCGAAGCTCCCCAATACCTGATGTCGATAATGACACACTCCCCAATATGAACAGCAGTAGTCCGGTTAAAAGTATATTGAGAAGAGAAAGAATCAATGCGTAATCCCAAGAAGCAATCTTATCAACCCTGAAGCCTTCGAAATAACTAACATACTCTGGGGCACGACCTCGATGGACGGCATTAAGAACAATCCCTTTGTAAGACAACCCATTGATTTGAGGGTCCTGATCAATCACCTGCAAATTTAAAAGCTTGTCTATGTCATAATAATCGCAGATTGAATTCCAATCCTCGATGGTTAGTTGATTATTTTCAAAGCGCATCAATCCTTCACTACCAAGTATTTCAGCAAACTCATGGTGACGAATGACATAATGTCCTGTTGTGGTGGCTAAAAAATCACTTGCGACTAATAGATGGGTTCGATCATAGGGCTTTACCTGAAAGACGAGAAAATTAATATTCTCTTCAATCTTTCCTTTATTCAAAGGATCGCTTTGACTGAGAACTTTTTCGATAAGAGCTTCGACAAGCAATTCTTCTGCATCATCTTGTACAACAAAGTCATCTCTATGTCCAGACATTAATGAAGACACAGGATAGATGTAATTAATATTATCCTCGGAAATTGAGCGACTTACTTCATGTTCCTCTCTTAATCCATTAATTATTTCTCTGCTTAAAGACACATCAACATTTTCTTGTTCAATATGAAGAAGAAGGTTTTCCGCAGTATCAGTGTATGCTCTAGCAAGTTGTAATTCGTCCCAACCATTGGAATACGTGGCACTATAAAAAGTTGCGACTTTCGCCCGATGAATGGCATCATCCAACAAGTTTTGAGTAGAATCTGACACCTGACCCGTTGAGGCGAATGCACAGAGAATAGCTACACAAATTTTAAAGACATGATTCATTGTTGCTGTATTGTTTAATTCGAAAAGTTGAGCTTTTTAACTGATCCAAATCTGCTTAGAGGATGAGACTATGAGTTGCCCTTGATCTAAAGACGCAATATTGCTGCTTCCTTGACCTAGTTTACCATCAAGGTTAAAACTTTTAAAAAATTTGACTTTTGAGGAAATTGAGGACTTACAAATAGAAATATGTGTTACGGTATGCTCAATACTTCGATCCGGATAAACACGCTTATTAACCTTTTCCACCTTCCCTTTCTCGAAGACTAAATAAAAGCTAACTGGCTGAACTCTATTCTTTACATTTTTCTTCCACAATTGCTCTAAATCAATACCTGAATAATTAATCTTACTAGAGTAAACTGAATGAAATCGAATTGCGCTACGGCTCAGTTGCTTGACTGCTGATTTTTGCTTCGCTATATCTTCTAGGTCGTTTACTACGTCTAATTCAAGCTTCAACCTAATCAAGTGCCTTTCCGCTGCTTCTAAACTCCGCTTTAACCTTTCTAGTTTTGAAGCTACCCAAGTCTCTTCTGGGTTGTCGGTCTTCAATTTTGGTGGGTCATCATAGAATGAAATATGGACTTTAGGAAAATTCAAAGTCAGCCATGCAGCTAAAGCTTCTGCGATCGACAGGTCATTTAACTCTGCATGAATGTATGAACTTAGATCATTATTAAAGATATTTTCTTTCAAAAGAGAATTGGTTTGGTTTCGTCAAGATGATGGGTTCTAAAGTGTAAGCGAACCCTGTAAATCCTTCGATTATAAATATACCGATATTAAGTCTAAATAGGATTCTGAGAAATTCGAATTAAGTATATTTAGCTTGAACCAAACAATCATTAAACCCTACGCTCTGCTTTATTCTTTAGAACTAATCACTGTTCGAAACACTAATTAGCAAATTTGGGAAAGTTGATCCATTTAAATATGAGTCACAAAACCATGCATTTAAATCGTATTAAGCTGTTATTAGTTGGTATACTCATAACAACAAATTCTGTCTCTCAAACTATCGTTAATACCTACGACTTAATTACACCTATAGACTCATGTTGGTCAGCAACAACAGAACTTCAAGGGACTTTTGCCGCTGGCAATGGAGTTTTCACAGCATTGAATTCAGGTGTAGGTATTGGAAGATCTATCAATGAATATACTGAGCTCTGGGTATTATCAGGTTACAACTTTGCTTCGGAGTCGTCGAATCCCATTTATGCAACGGGGTTCATAAACGCTCGAATTCATCATTATGTAACGACAGGACTTCAGTTACAAGGTTTTTACCAGAGTCAGTTCAATACCGCCTTAGAAATAAAAAATAGAACACTCTATGGCATAAACATGGCTAAAAAGATTAAGACAAAAGAATTCTTATACAACCTTTCATCAGGAGTCTTTAAGGAAGACGAAATGTACTCTGATGAATCTGAACAAAGGCTATATAGAGGGAATTTAAGTAGCAGCGTTACTACAGAATTGAGCGACATTGACGTACACCTCACCATCTATTACCAACCTTCATTTAAAGACCTCAATGACTTCAGAATGCTCGGTGAATTATCCCTTCAATTTCCTATTAATAACCAATTAGAGTTTGAAGTAGAATCTGCCTTAAGGTTCGACTCTGAACCCCACCTTAATCTTTTGCCGCTAGACTTCTCAACAGTCATTGGCATGGTATATTCTCGTTCGAACTAACAAAAAACAATGACTAAAGACCAATACAACCAACTTAACGAACAGCAGAAACGCGACGTAGCTTGGTTTCTATGGGAGAAATACATCGATCTTGATTCGCCCACTTACTCTAAGGATTTCCATTTCAGCGTCTACGGATCAAGGAGACTTTTTGTCAATGAACGCAATATTTTTAAGAGGGGGAGTGAACTGTTTGAACTTGACCTGATTCGAAATCTTAATGCTGAGGACATCCCTAATAGCAACAAAGAACTTTTTCCTATTCCGACGTTAAGTAACGTGTTTAAAAGAATTAAAACCGTCAGGATTGCGCGTAGTATTCCGAAGGAACGATTTCACTGGATTGATTTCGAAATTAACGTAGGAGAAATCTTCTACAACAAAAACAGCAATGGGTATGGTACTTCAAGTAGTTGGGGCTTAGGTTGCAACAACGAACTATTCGACTGGACCTGTGAAATCCCGATGCAATACATCGAACCCTACTAAACATTCATGAAGAATATCTATTTCCTACTTTTTAGTGGCATTCTATTCATCGCCTCGGATTTTAACAATGTTTATTGGGAGATGGTATTTGCATTTATTGGCGGAGGTGGTATCGGATTGGCTCTTAGGCAAGCACGTAAAAAAGGATACAACGAAGGCTTCAAGGATGGTCGAGGCTATTGAAAATTCCTTATATTTAGATAACAACCAATTAAACCTATATATCTTATGATTACTGTAAGCTGGCACTCTTTCTGGAGTGACGAAAAAGACAAGCTTCAATCTTGCAAAGAATTTATGCCTTTAGTCATTAGTGGACCTAATGCAATAAAGGAAATAAAAGAAGATCCTGAGGACGACGAATCCAATATTGAATTAATCTTCCATTACTACGACGAGACATTAAACTCACACGATGCTTGGAATGAAATGGCAGATTTCGCCAGACAAAACGAACTCTACGTCATAGTCTACGACCACGATGTTTTTGATCGGATGGGCTACTGGTACGACGAACAAGACGAATGGATCGAACAGAACTTCGGCGAAAACGAGCACTTCGAATCACTAGTGGACTAACATTTGAATTTTTCGGGTTAGGATTTAACCATATTCATGATTTTTTTAGTCGTTTTACTTTTAGCTTTTGTGGCGTTCGCAGCCCCATTAGGCTTTGCTATCGACATAAAAGACGGTCTCAAAGCCTCGAAGAAACCCGTCCCTCAGCGGAGTTACAAAGATCATAGTGCCATTTATGACATGAAAGCAGCTATAATCAGCATTATTGGCGCAATCATTTTTGTCATTTGGGCAATGTCCCAACAGTAGTTTATTTCATTCATAATCAACTATAAACAAAAACATTACTTCATGTGGATAGTATTGTGGTTACTTTTTTCTCCAATTTTAATTTGGGGCTTTATTCTAGATATTAGGAACGGTCTACGCGCATCAAATAAACCAATCGACGAGCGAACTTTTCAAGATCATGAGACTATTCGCAAGGGACGAACCACTGCATTCGGAGCTATCATTATGATACTCTTCGCAATGTGGCTTTATGGCGAAACCTATTAAACTTACTCAACCTTAAATTACCATAGACCAATTGATCATCCATTTTGACACGAATATTGAAGCTGATACAATAACACTTCTTGCTCTTCAGTAAAGGCGATTTTGGCCGTAACAGGCGTGTTGCACATCACACAATCCATCGCGACAGGATAAACCTTTCACTTTGCTATTCATTCCGGATTCTCACAAATAAAACTTAGGCTCATAGTTTGGTTATTAGTCTTGGTCTATTGTCTCCCCAAAACGGGTACTGGTTAGAAAGTTGTACCAATAAATTTTGTTCTTAGGGCTGTCAATTCCATCGAAAACATAGACTCTCCCATCAATAGCTTTAAACCACTTTGTACACTCTTTATATTCGCTCAGGCCATTCATACCAATCTTTAACCCACTCCTCCTTTCTAAGGATTCTAAGTCATACTCTTCGTTCGAAACTATATGATAATCAGGAAGGCCTCCTTCATTCAATACAATTTCACAAGGGTATCCTTCTATGATACTAGCGTATGTAAACTTTATGCTGAATGATTTTAATTTAATTAATAGCTCAATAAGCAATGTATTTAATGCGTAGACAATATCTGGGTCGACCTTAGAGGTACTTCCATGCCCTTTGGTTCTGTTACGAAGTGTCGTGATCCAATCTAATAATATTGCTACCGAAGGATTTGAACTGAATTTGGTACCCGAAGGAGAATATTTTTTCAAGGTAGCTCTAAGAACATTTACAGAATCGCTATCTAACTCCTTTGAATTTAGAAAAGCCTTTAGGCATTCTTCAAAGTCACGATTTTCAAAGTTCTGTTTATTGTAGGACCTTAATTCACTCGCCGTCGCCCCCATAGAAACCAAACTGCGCTCCGGATACTCTTCGCTTAACTCAAGTTTAGCGCAGCATGATAAATAACGCATGACCATTTCATAGATATGAAACATCTCACCAAAGCGACCCGAGAGGGAGGGGATTTCATACAACTGCCTATGAATTGCAAAAAAATCAAAAGGTAAATCCTTAAGAGAATCATGATATTGCTTTTCCTTTTCACCTAGCGAATCAAGAAATTTAATATTCAGCCTAAGCGATTCATAAGAACCAGACACCTCTAAACGCTCACGGGCCAAGGGAGCAATTGTGAACATATTACTATTTATATTCTTTGGAAGCTTTTTCACTTCAATATCCTCAGGGGACAATTCAAGATCTTGTAATTCCTCATCGCATAAAAAACCTAATACATCAACCTCTTCCTTATCCTTGCTTTTAGCTTCAGAGTATTCAATCACATGAATTTCCATTATCCCAAAAACAGAATTAAGACCTCTTTTAAGCGCTGGCAATCTCTGCTCGTTCGGATTATGATCTGACAAAAACATATGGGTCATCAATGGCGATTTTGATAATTCTGAAGTCAACTTTTGCTTACCACCAGCGTAATAAGAAGAATGTTTCGGGAAAAAGAATTTAATAAAACTTTTACTCCGACTTTCTGCATCCTTAATACCATTAGTCAGTAAACTGCCACTAGGAGTAAGGTAATTTATCAATCTAGAATAATGCTCTTTATTTCCACTTGGTGTCGAAATAACTATCAGTCTCTCCGTTTTATTCAATTTCTCCAATGCTCTCAAAGCCTCAGTTAGTGCAAGCCGGAGAACTGATGCTAGAGTTAAAAGCACTATGGCACCATAAATATCGTTTGAAAAATATAGCGTACACGAAGCAAATACAACAAACGCTAAATGTATTGTCTTATCAGAATTATTCTCCAAGCTATTCGTTCGCTTTCTCATATCTGTTGCCCCAAATGTTGTTCGATAATCTCGATTTAATATTGAGATTATTGCACTCGATAAAACAACCCAGCCATAAACGTTGTAAGGAATTAAATATGCTGCATCAAAAGGGGCCAACACAGAAAAAGTCTTAGAATAATGAATCGTTGGATTCATCTTCCGAGAAGCACGATAAACAAAGAACGCTTTGAGCGATATCCAGATGGTAAATAATTGAACTACGAGTAATACTGTAAACCAAAAACGAGAAAACATACTAAAACCTAATATGCCGAAAAGTACTAACTTGGAAAGTTCACTAATCAACTGCAGAAAGAATCCGTTTGGAATAAATGTCTTAAACAGATTAAATCCAACCTCTCTCAATCCATTAGGATGCTCTTTATCTTTCCGAGTTAATGGAATAACGGTTACAACATTACTACAGCAAACTAGCCATTTTAGGAGTAAAGAATCAAAAAACTGAACCTGCCATAACACGGTTATAGTAACTGTGATAAACAACAGGCATGTCCCTATTATTGACGGCTTCATTACAAAATACACAAACAACAAAAACGTGCATGAATAAACTAAAATGGCTGTCAGGACTGAAAAACTCTGAATGTATTTCAAAACAACATCTAAGACTACTGGCATATGCTTAATAAAGATTTAAATATTCACTTCGGCAGTAATGTATATTGGCGTGAAATCATTTATGCAATGGTAACTAAAGTAATTTTGTGCTTATCACCCCTTCCTGATTTTGTAGAGTTGATACGAGTTATAGGCGGTAAGCATTGCTCCTAATCCAGCTGCGCCACGGA
>JAAXJP010000569.1 GCA_012269805.1 Rubrivirga sp. | reverse complement strand
CGCCACGAGAGACGCGAGCCCGCGGCCTTTGACGTCGGCCACGAACCGGTGCCAGAACGCGAGGTACGGGTCGGAGAGCCGGTACTGGACCCGCTTCGGGTTCGGACGGGGGTACTCGGTCACCGGGGCCACGCGCTCGACGACCTCCATCTCCAGGAGCCAGTCGAGCGGCCGCTTCAGCGCGCTCGTCTGCTTCCCCACCCGGCTCGTGATCCGGCTCCACCGCCGCTCGCCCGACGCGATCGCCTCCACCACCGAGTAGTGCACGGCGGCGTCGGAGAGGAACGCGTCGAACGTGTGCGCGGCCTCGTCGTAGAGCCGGCCCGACGGGTCCAGCACGTGCCGCGCCACGTTCTCGCCCAGCGTCTGCTCGGGGTCGACGAGGGCGAGGTGGCCCGGGAGCCCGCCGAACACGGCGTAGAGCCGGACCCGGTCGCGGGCGTCCCACCCGGGCACGAAGCGGGCCGCGTCGACGGCGTCGAACGGGGTCACGTCCACGCGCGCCGTCCGACGCCCGTACAGCGGCTGGTCGGCCTCGACGAGCCGCTTCATCGCGCTCACGTGGCTCCCGCTCAACACGACGGTGACCCGTGTGCCTGCCATCTCGTGGTCCCACCACCGCTGGAGGACCGACGGGAGCGAGGGCGCGGCGTCGGCGAGGTAGGGGAACTCGTCGAGCACGAACGCGAACGGCGCGCCCGCCGCCCGCTCCAGAACGTACCCCAACACGGCGTCCCAGTCCGGCAGCGCCACGCGCTTCAGAGCCGCATCGTCGAACCGCTCGCCGAGCGCCCGGCTCACGTCCATCAGCTGCTCACGCTCGGTCTTTCGCGTGGCCTGGACGTACACGCCGCCCACGGCCTCCACGAACCGCGTCAAGAGGAAGCTCTTCCCCGCCCGTCGGCGGCCCACGACGACGACGAGCCCCGGACCGGGCTCCTCCACGGAGCGGACGAGCTGCGACCACTCGCGGTCGCGGTCGAGGACGTCGGAGGGTTTCGGGGTCACGGAGCGACGGGAGGCACAGTCCAAAGGTAACTTCCGAGCCTGTTACTAACGCGAACGGTAGCGTCTGGATCACCCATGCCCTGGACTCCCGCCCACCTCGCTGAACTGGACGAGGCTTCCTTCCGCACCAACATCCTGGTCCCCCTCCTCGAGGCGATGGGGTACCGGGACGTGGAGCACTACCACGGCCCGAACGAGCTCGGCAAGGACATCACCGCTTGGAAACCGACCGACGACGGCGCACGCGAGAACGTCGCCGTCGTCGCGAAGGCGGGCGACGTCAACGCGCGGGCGACGGGCGACGCCGCGACCATCGCGACGCAGATCCGTCAGGCGCTCGGCTCCGACTACACCGACCCGGTCACGGGGCAGACTCAGAGGGTGGACCGGGTGCTCGTCACCACGACGGGGACCATCCGCGAACAGGCCCGTCAGGCCATCCTGACGCAGTTCGATGACCGGGACCGGCGGGCAGTCCGGTTCTGGCCGGGCGCGAAGGTCGTCGAGCTCCTCGAGCGGTACCTCCCGGAACGGACGGTCGGGGAAGACCTCGCGGACCTCCGGGACCGTCTCGGAGGCGTCGAGGGGTTCAACGTCGAGGCCACCACGACGCCCTCGGGGACCATGGTGAAGGTGACCCCGACCACGGCGGACGGACCCGTCATACGCGCGGCCTTCGAGTTCCCCGCCACCGAGGAGGGCCGGCGCCTGGCCCGCGAGGTCCGACGCTTCTTCGAGGAGGGGGGAGGGGTCACCATCCCTCGGGCTGCCATCGACGCCTTCGAGGTCCACAGCGCGCTCCGCTCCCTCGTCGGCGACCAGGCGCCCGCCTGGCTCCGCATCGAGCAGGCCCCGTCGGGCCCCATCCCGATCCGCCTCGACGTCCTCGGGGCGGACAAAGCTAGCGTGGGCGGGATCGACCTGAGGGTCTGGCGGAAGGGGTCCAGACAGGCCACCTTTCGGACCGACAAGCGCGACGCCGTCTGGCTCGAGCTCGTCCTCCGAACCGACGAGTCTATCACGCTCCGGCTCCACGCACAGCCCGCTGGCCACCCCGTCCACCGCGCCCGCGAGGTCGTCGCGTTGTGGCGGGCCGTCGCGGGGGGCGCTGCGTTCGAGCTCCGCCACGCCGAGACCAACCAGCGCTTCCTGCGCGTCGACGAGGCCCCCACCATGGAGCCGCCCCCCGACGCTCTCGTCGAACTCCTCGATGCTCTGGCCGAGATCCAGGGCCGGTTCAACGTCGTGTTCCACCTCCCCACGCACCTCGACGACGCACTCCTCGATGACGCCCTGCACCTTCGAGACGCAGTTCGGACCGGGGTGTTCGAGGAGCCCTTCGACACGTTCAGCTTCACGGCCCCCGACGAGACCGTTGCGAACGTCCTCCGCCTGTTCTCTGGAACCGAACCCCAGCAGGTCACCCTGGCCTATGGAGACGGTCGGTACGAGATCCTCGGACACCAGCTCCCGATCGGTCCCATGACCCGGTAC
>JAAXJP010000442.1 GCA_012269805.1 Rubrivirga sp. | reverse complement strand
GACGTTCCCCATGGACCTCGCCGTCAACGACGTCCGGCTGCCGGACGGGCGGCAGATCTTCGTCGGGCTCGTCCGCGACATCTCGGAGCGGCGGGCGCTGGAGCAGGCCGTGCTCCGGGCGGCCGAGGAGGAGCGCCGCCGGATCGGGCAGGACCTCCACGACGGGCTCGGCCAGATGCTGACCGGGACGGGCCTCCGCGCGCGGCGCCTCGCCAAGCGGCTCCGCGCCGCCGCGAGCGACGAGACGCCGCTCGCCGACGAGCTCGTGACGCTCCTCGACGAGGCCGACGGCTACGCCCGGGCCATCGCCCGCGGCCTCGTCCCCGTCGACGTCGAGGCGGGCGGGCTCGCCGACGCGCTCGAGCGGCTGGCCGACCACGCCGGCCGCCTCTTCGGCCTCGACTGCCGCGTCGAGACGGCCGGCACCGCGCCCCACCTCCCGGCCACGACGGCCACCCACCTCTACCGGATCGCCCAGGAGGCCGTCTCGAACGCGGCCCGCCACGGCCGCGCCCAGCCCGTCGGGATCGCCCTCGCCGGCGGCGACCGCCAGACGCGCCTCCGCGTCGAGGACGACGGCGTCGGGATCGACGCGGCGCAGGCGGGCGGCACGCCGGCCGCCCCCCTCCGCCCGAGCGACGACCGGGGCATGGGCATCCGGATCATGCACTACCGGGCACGCGTGGCCGGCGGCGAGCTCGACGTCCGCCCCGGCCCCGACGGCGGGACGGTCGTGACCTGCACGATCCGCCACGACGGCCCCTCCCCCTCCGACCCCGCCCGCGACGACGCCAGATGAGCCTGACCACCACGATCCTCCTCGTCGACGACCACCCGCTGCTCCGCACGGGCCTCGCCCTCACGCTCGACGACGAGCCCGACTTCGAGGTCGTCGGCCAGGCCGCCGACGCCGAGGAGGCGCTCGACGTGGTCGACCGGCTCGACCCGGACCTCGTCGTCGTCGACCTCTCGCTGCCGGGGATGGGCGGGCTCGAGCTCGTCAAGCACCTCCAGACGATCCGCCCCGAGACGCGGACGCTCGTGGTCTCGCGGCACGACGAGAGCCTCTACGCCGAGCGCGCCGTGCGGGCCGGCGCCAAGGGCTACGTCTCGAAGCTGGAGGCCGGCGAGAAGATCGTCGCCGCCGTCCGCACGGTCCTCCGCGGCGGCATCTTCCTGTCCGACGAGATCAAGGACAAGATGCTGTTCGGCGCCGCCGCCGGCCGCGACCCGATGGCCTCGCCGCTCGAGGTCTTGAGCGACCGCGAGCTCGAGGTGTTCGAGATGACGGGCCGCGGCGTCGAGACGAAGGAGGTCGCCGAGCGGCTCCACCTCTCCGTCAAGACCGTCGAGAGCTACCGCGCACGGATCAAGACCAAGCTGGGGCTGACGAACTCGACGGAGCTCATCGCCCACGCGGTCCGCTGGGTCGAGGACAACCGGGCCGACTGAGGCGTTCGCCGCGGCGCCGGCGCTGGCGTTTCCTCCGGGAGAGAGACGGCGCGACAGGCCGGCCCCGTCCGCCTCGATCACGTGGGAGGCGGACAAAGCGGCCAGAAACCCCTTGTAGGGGCTGCCCCGGCAGGGCCGCGCGCCGACTCCGTTCGTGGGCCCGCCGGGCCACGCGCGATCCTGGAGCACGTTCCCCACCGGGCCCATGACCGCCACTCTCGCCTTCGACCTGCTGCCCGGCGCCGACCCCGTCGCCGCCGTGAACGCGCTCCGCCAGACGGCCCTCGTGGTGACGTCGGTCGACGCCGTACGGGGGTGCCTCGTGGCGCTCGTCGAGGCCGAGACGCCCGACACGCTGGCGGCGGCGGCGGCCCTGCTGGCCGCCCGGCCAGAGGTCTGCGACTCCGGCACGGACGCGGCATGACGGGCGGGTCCCCCGAGGCGCGCGCGGCGCTCGTGGTGGGCGAGGGCCCGCTCGCGGAGGCCGTCGCCGCGCGGCTGGCGGCCGTCGCGCGCGTGGCCGTGGGGACGACCGACCCCGCCGGCTCGGCCCGCGCGCTCGCCGAGGTGGAGCGGGTCGTGGCGCTGTACGGCCGCGGCGACGGCCTCGCGCTCGCCGTCGGCCGCGACGGGCCGGCGCTCGTCCGCGGCGCCCGCGAGCTCCTCCCAGACGGCCACGCGGTCGTCCTCGTCGAGCCGCCGCCCGTCGGCGACCTCGGCGCGATCGCGGAGGCGACGGCGGAGGGGACGACGCTCGTCTACGTCCGGCACTCGGCGACGGCGGAAGAGCCCGAGCGGCGCGACCTCGACGGCGGGCGCGTGCTGTGGACGATCGAGACGCGCGCGGCTCCGGCGTGGGGCGGCGCGCGCGGAGGGTCGACGGCCGAGGTGGCCGTGGCCCGGCGGATCCGCGAGCTGCTGTTCCCGGCGCGGGCGGTCGCGTAGGGGCTGGCCCCACGCCGCGACGGGAGCGCCCCCGGGGCCGGGGCGGCGCCGGTCCCGGCAGACGAAGGGAGGCCTCCGGGGGAGGTTGCCGTCGTCCGCCCCCAGAC
>JAAXJP010000483.1 GCA_012269805.1 Rubrivirga sp. | reverse complement strand
GACCGTCGCTACGATCGCCGCGACGACCGGTACGACCGCCACGACGACGCTCGCCGCACCCGTCAGCGCGCGGAGCGCCGGGCGGAAGAGCGTCGGGCGCAGGAGCGCCGGGTCCAGGAGCGCCGCCGCGCCGAGCGTCGGGCGCAGGAGCGCCGGGCCGAGCAGCGCCGGGAGGAGGCTCGCCGGGAGGCCCGCCGCCGTGCTGAGCGGGACCGCCAGCGCGCCGAGCAGCGTCGCGAGGAGCGCCGCCGCGCCGAACGCCGCACCGAACGCCGGGAGGACCGTCGCCGCGCGGAACGTCGGGAGGAGCGCCGCGAGGACCGCCGGCGTGCCGAGCGCCGTGAGGACCGCCGCGACGACCGCCGGACAGAGCGCCGCCGCGACACCCGTGAGGAGCGCCGCCGCGCCGACCGTCGCGACGACCGCCGCGAGGACCGGAACGAGCGCCGTCGGGATCGCCGCCGCGGCGACAACGACGACGACTAGGCCCGGGCCGGATTCGTCCCCCCACGCGCCCGCCTCGGCTCCGGCCGGGGCGGGCGCCGTCGTTCAACACGGCTCGGCCCGCCTCGGGGGAAGGACCGAGGCGGACGGGGCTACGGGTACCGCTCGCCTGCCGTGACCGCCAATTCGAGGCGGTTCTCCGGAGGCGGGAGCGGGCACGAGTACGTCGGGTCGTAGACGCAGTACGGCTGGTACGCCCGGTTGAAGTCGAGCGCGTATCGCCCCGAAGGCTGGAGTGCCAGGTCGAGGTAGCGCCCGCCGCCGTACGTCTGGCGCCCGTTCGTCGCGTCGTTAAAGGGGACGAACAGCTTCGGGTCTCCAACCCCGACCGTCTCGAACGCTTCCAAGCGGCGCTGGACGCCGTCGGCCTCGAACACGAGGTGGCCCGCTGAGACGAAGGGCCGGAGCTCGCCGGTCGTCGTGGGGAACCGGACGGTGTCGCGGTCGAGCGACGGGACGAGGGCGGCCGGGACGGCAAAGGCCGGGGCGTAGTCGAAGTACGCCAGCCCGTCGAACACGTCGGCGGAGTCGGGGAGGAGGGGGGACGCGGGCGAACGGAACAGCGAGTCTCGGGAGGCCACCCAGCGTTCCCATCTGCCCTCCAGCGCGGCGTGGTCGAGGGCCGGGCCGGCCGGCTCGGACGCGCAGCCGGCGGCGATCACGAGGAGGGGGAGGAAACGGCGCACGGGGATTGGGACGGAACCGGGGCCAAGCTACCGTCTACCTTGACCCCCTTCCCGCCACCGCGATGTCCCGGTCCGTCTGTCTCGTCGCCCTCCTGCTCGCGTGCGCGCCGCTCGCGGCCCAGCCCGTCGACGTCAGCCTCGCGACGCCCGGCGTCACGTTCCGCCTCCCGCTCGCCGTCGAGGTCGAGCCTGGTCCCGGTGCCCTCCACCCAGACCGGATCTACGTGCTGGAAAAGCAGGGGCGCCTCAAGACGCTCGTCCCTGGCGACGCCGCGGCGACCGACTTTTTGGACCTCCGGGCGAGCGTCGACGCGGCGGGTGAGGGCGGCCTCCTCGGCCTCGCGTTCCACCCGGACTACGCCCAGAACGGCCGGCTCTTCGTGTCCTACACCGCGCCGGTCGACGTGCCGAAGCCCCGCGAACGCGTGATGGTGTCGCGGCTGTCGGAGTTCACGCGGTCGGCCTCCGACCCGCTCGCCGTCGATCCGGCCTCCGAGCGCGTTCTCCTCGAGGTCGACCAACCCTTCGACAACCACAACGGGGGGACCGTCGACTTCGGCCCCGACGGCTATCTCTACTGGAGCCTCGGCGACGGCGGGGACGCCGGCGACCCCCTCGGGAACGGCCAGGACCCGACGACGTTGCTCGGCGCCCTCCTCCGGATCGACGTCGACGACGCGCCGGAGGGCGAGCCGTACGGGATCCCCGACTCGAACCCGTTCGCCCAGACCGACGGGCCGGAGCGCGACGAGATCTTCGCCTACGGCCTCCGCAACCCGTTCAAGTTCGACGCCGGCGCGGCCGGCGTTTGGGTGGGCGACGTGGGCCAGAACACGTGGGAAGAGGTCAACCTCATCGAGGCCGGCGGGAACTACGGGTGGAACGAGGTCGAGGGCCCCGACTGCTACCCGCCCAGGACGGACGGCTGCGACCCGACTCTCTACGAGGCGCCGCTCCACGCCTACCCCCACACGTTCGCGACCGGCGGGTTCTCGATCACGGGCGGCTACGTCCTCGACGACGCCGACCTCGCGCTGTCCGGGGCCTACCTCTTCGGCGACTACGTGACCGGCCGGCTGTGGGCCCTCGACGTCGGCACCAGCGAGGTGTCGGTCGTGCTCGAGTCGTCCGACTTCCCGGGGGCCGGTGGGATCGTCAACATCGTCTCGATCGACCCGGCGCCGAACGGCATCGACGTTCTCGTGACCGACCTCGAGGACGGGCGGATCTACCGCCTCGCCCGGGCCGGGACGCCGACCGAGGCGGGCCCGGACGTGGCGCGCGTGCTGTCGCTGGCGGGCCCCAACCCCTTCCGCCTCGGCACGGCCGTGCGCCTCGACGCCCCGCCCGGCGCGCGGGCCCGCGTGGCGCTCCTCGACGTGCTCGGACGCGAGGTCGCCGTGCTGTGGGACGGCTCCGGCGGCACCCGGGCGCTCCCGTTGGCCGGGGCGGAGCTCGCGCCGGGTGTCTACACGGTCGTCGCGTCCGTCGGGGAGCGCCGGCAGGTCGTCCGCGTCGTGCGCACGCGATGACGCCGTCGGGTCGCTGTCCGCTCAACCCACGCCCTCCGTCCGTCGATACCCGGGCCGCCGCCTCCGATCCCACCATGTCGATCCGCGCTTGCGCATCCGCCGTCGTCGCGGCGGCCGCCGTCCTGGCTCTGTCCGCCCTCGTCGTCCTCGCGCCGGCCCCAGCCGCGTCGAAGTCGAGCGGCGCCATCGCTGGGTTCGCGGGGGACCCCGGCTCGAACGGCGGTGACCGCGCCTGCGCGCTCTGCCACAGCTCGTACGAGCTCAACGCGGGGGACGGCGGTGTCACGGTCGAGGTCGCCGCGATGGTCGAGCCGGGCGCGACGGTCCCGGTCACGGTCCGAGTCGACAACCAGACGGTGCCGGCCTCCGAGGGCTCGCGGCGGCAGGGGTTCGAGGCCGCCGTGCGCGACGCGGAGACGGGCGAGCTCTGGGGCCAGCTGATCCTGACCGACGCGACGGCCACGCGCTACGCCGAGGGCGACACCGACAGCACCTACGTCACGCACACGTTGGCCGGCACGGCCAGTACGGCGTGGACCTTTGCGTGGGAGCCGGGGCTGGGACGGAGCGGGACGGCCCGCGTCTACGTCGCGGGGAACGCCGCCGACGGCAACGGCTCGAGCTCCGGCGACTACGTCTACACGACGACGGCCGACGTGGTCGTGGCCCCGGTGGCGGCCGAGGGGGCGCCAGAGGCCGCGTTCACGGTGAGCGCGGCGCGTCCGAACCCGGTCCGCACGGGCGGCATCGCCCGCCTCGCGCTGTCGCTCGACCGGCCGGGCGCGGTCGCGGCCACCCTCGTCGACGGCGTCGGCCGAACGGTCCGCCGGCTCGCCGAGGCCGACCGGGCCGCGGGGGACTCGCCGCTGGACGTCTCGACAGAGGGCCTCGCGCCCGGGATCTACCTCGTCGTGGTCGACGGCCCCGGCGGACGCCGGACGCAGCCCGTGATCGTGGCCCGGTAGGACGCCGTGGGTTCCCTTCGTCCCGCCTGTTGAGTCGGAGGCCGGGCCGGCCGATACGAGAGATCCGCACCCTCACCGGGACCCTGGCCGATCCACACTCCACCGGGCCCCCGCCCGACGGGCCGTCGCCTGACCCGACGCCCCCCGTCGAGGCCGGCCTCCGTCTCATTACCCACCGGCTCGCTGTGCCGGCGGCGCTCCTGTTCGCCGCCGATGCCGGCGGGGCGCTCCACGTCGTGGCCGCCGTCGGGACGTGGGGCGGCGACGCGGTCGCGCTCCGGGCCCTGGCCGAGACGCTCGGGGGCGCGGGCGTCGACGTGCTCGACGTGACGGGCGCGATCGAGGGCGCCCGGTTCGCCGCGGGCGCCCGCCTCGGGGACAGCGAGGGCGTCCTCCTCGTGCTCGCCCCAGAGGACCGCGTGCCCGACGACGCCTGGACGGAGGCGTTCGCGACGTCGGCCCAACTCGCGCTCGGCCTCGTCCGGTCCGTCCCCAGCCGCCTCGACCCCGGGCGGTTGCTCCACGAGGTGGCTGTCCACCCGGGCACGTTCGAGGACCGGCTCGACCTCGCGCTCCAGCGGGCCGCCGAGACGCTCGGCCTCGACGGCGCCGCCTTCGCCCATGTCGAGGGCGACGAGTGGGCGCCGCACACCGTCTACGACCCGTCCGGCGCCCTCGTACCGGTGCGCCCCATCCCGCTGACGGACACGTTCTGCGCCGTGACCGTGCGCTCCGACGGCCCGTTCGCGGTGGAGGACGGCGCGTCGACCCCGCTCGGCGTCGACACGCCGGTGGCGTACCTCGGCGCCCCCGTGTTCGTCGGAGGGCGGTGCGTCGGGACGTTCTGTCTCATGGGACGGGCGGCGCGGCCGAAGCCGTTTTCCGACGACGACCGGGCGCTCGTCGAGTCGCTGGCCCGGTGGGTCGGCTCGTCGCTCCACGGCTACGCGACGGCCCGCTCACTGGCTGACCGGGAAGCCGACCTCGCCGCCTTTTTCGACGGTGCTCCGATGGGGATGGGCGTGACGCGCTTGCTCGATGGCGACCTCCTGTTCGTCCGCGTCAACGCGGTCGCGGCCCGAGCGTTGGGCTCGACGCCGGACGCCATCGCCGGTCGACGCGCGTCGGAGCTCGGGCTGGGCGGGCGGCTCGGCCGAGACCTCGCCCGCCGATGGCTCGAGGCCTCCCACGCCGCGCTCGCGGAAGGCACCCCCCAAGCCTTCGACGCTGACGTCGAAACCGACCGGGGGGTCCGGACACTCGCTGCGACCGTCTCGCCCATCGTCGACGCGGAGGGTGACGCCCGGTGCGCGTTCGTCGTGGAGGACGTCTCGCGCCGTCGCCGACAGACCGAACACCCAACGGACGCAGAGGGGCCGGTCGAGGCGCTGCTCGCGCTCGCGCCCCTGGCCCTTTTCGCGACCGACTCCAAAGGGCGGCTCCTCCTCAGCCGCGGGCGGGCCCTTGACCTCCTCGGCCTCGACGCCGAGGCGTCGACCGGTCGCTCGATCCGGGACGTCTTCCCCGACGTGCCGGGCGCGGCGGCGGGGATCACCGCCGCGCTGGCGGGCGGCGACGCTTCGTGGACCGCCGAGGTCGGAGGGCGCGCGCTCGAAGTCCGCGTTCTCGCGCGCGCCGGCCGCGACGGCCGGCCCCGGGGGCTCGTGGGCGTCGCGCTCGACGTGACCGATCGGGCCCGGACGCCACGGGACGGCACCGGGGGCGTGACCGAGGCCCGCCGCGAGCTCCTCAAGCACCTCGACCGCGAGATCCGCTCGCCCCTCACCTCGATCCTGGGCTACGCCGACCTCATCGGCGCGGACGCGACCCCGGACGACCTCCGCGAGGTGCGGGGGGTGATCGAGCGAGCCGGCGACCGGCTTATGGCCGCGCTCGACGAGCTGGCCCTCCTCGGGGGCGACGCCGTCGTCGCGCAGCCGACCCCGACCGACGTGTGCGACGTCGTGACGCGGGTGGCGGAGGAGAGCCGGCCCGCGGCCGAGGCCCGTCGCATCGCGATGAACGTGTGGTGCACGCTCCCCGAGGCCCCGCTCCTCGTCGACGTGGCCCTGTTCGAGAAGCTCGTCCGCCACCTCGTGAGCGGCGCCGTCGCCGCCGCCGCCGGGCCCCGCGTCGCCGTCGAGGTCCGCGCCCGCGGACCGGAGGCCTGCGAGTTCGCCGTCACCGGCGGCGTGCCGACCGACGCGCTCGGCCTCCGGGAGGGCTACGTGCCCCGCCTCGCGGAGGCGCTGGGGGGGGCGGCCCACCGGATCGACGGCGTACGCCCGGGGTGGGCGCTCCACCTGCCCCGCCAGGCCGTCCCGGTCGTCGAGATCCCCGAGCCCTGGAGCGCCGACGGGACCCCGGGTGAAGCGCCGACGATGGCCTTCGTGGACCCGGCGGCCTAGGTTGGCCGGGCACCGCCGCCGTGACCCGTGTCCGACCAGCCCCCGTTTCTCCCGGAGTACGCCAAGCCCGACGCGCCGGGCGTCCACATGGGCTTCGACAACACCGTCGCGATCTACCACGTCGTGGCGCCGGAGGACTCGTTCGAGCGGGCCGCGCAGGACGTGTTCGGCCTCCTCCGCGATGCCGAGGCGCGGTTCCCCGGCTGGCCTCGCGCGTTCTACGTCGACGTGGCCGGCCACGAGGGCGACGCGGGGGGCTTCGACCCCGACTTCTACGAGTTCCAGCAGGACTTCTGGTTCTCGACCGTCGCCCCGTTCGTCCAGGTCTTCGAGCTCCCGCTCACGGGGCCGCTCGCGAACCCGGAGCCCCAGCGGAACGACGTGCCGGACCGCCTGACCATCGGCGAGGACACGCGGCCGCACGCCGGGCAGGTCATCGGCGACCACTGAGCGCGGGCCGGTCCGCCTCGGCGCCGAGGCGGGGCCGCTCGGGTCTGGTGCCGGGCCCCGGGCCTGTATACTGAGCCCCGTCGGGGGCCGTTGAGCCCAGCGGATGTCCGTCACCCGTTCCGTTATGACGTCGGCCTCTCTCCTTGCCGCCCTGGCGGCCGTCGCAGCCCTCAGCCTCGGGATCGGGACGCGTTCCGATGGGGTTCGCCTGGCCGTCACGCCCGGCCCCAGCTACGAGATCGCCGTCGTCGCTGGGGCCGACGGTCGCCTCGCCGGGTCGTACTCCGTGACGGCCGAGCGAGAGGGGGCTTCAGGGCGGTCCCGGTCGTCCCAGGGGGGCGCGTTCGACGTCGGTCCCGGCGAGACCGACACGCTCTCGGTGCTCCGCGTCAACGCGGCGTCGGGGGACCATGTGTGGGCCGAACTCGTCGTCCGGTGGCCGGACGGCTCGTCGACGACCGACCGGTACGAGGCGACCGTCCCGTAACGCGCTCCGCGAACACCCGGCCTCGCCGAGTCCGGGCGGCAAGTCACGGTGGACCAAGGAGGAGGGGGTGCTCGGAGCCCGTCGCCGTGGTCCGCGTTCCTTAGGGATGCGGCTCGTCCTGGTCCTCCTCTTCACGCTCGCGGCACCCACGAGGGCCCAGATCACGGTCGGCGGGGACGCCTCGGTCGGGCCGAGCCTGACAACGCTCGGCGCCACCGGGACGGTCGAGGCAGCCGGCGTCCCGGTTCCGCTCGACCGCGTCGACTTCCCGACAGCCGTCGGCCTCGACGCCCGCGTTCGCCTCCACCTGCACGGGCCGACGTGGGGCGCTCGCCTGGGCGCCGGGACGCTCAGCGCGAGCGACGTGTTCGACGGGGCCTCGCTGTTCGATCAGGAGGGGGTCGACGTGGCCTTCGCGCTCGCCTCCGCCGAGGTCACGGTCCGCCAGCCCACCCGCCTCGGCGACGTGGTGGTGGGTCTGGGGCCGGAGGTCCGCGTGATCCTCGACGAGGGGAGCGCTGAGCGCGGCCTCCTCCGACACCTGGGCGACGTTCGGCAGAGCCACCTTGCCCTCGGCGGCTCGGTCGCGCTCCCGCTCGATGTCGGCGGCGTCACCGTTGGTCCTGAGCTCCGCGCCGGCCTGGCGCTGACCCCGTTTTCCGACGACGAGGTCGAGGCGTTCGGCAGCGCGCTCCGTCTCACTGGCGACTTCCGGTTCGACCACGTGTCCGTGAGCGTGACGCTCGGGGTGGAGTAGGAGAGGGGGCGGGCCGATATTGGCGGCTCGCCTTCCGGTCCCCGATGCGCTCTGCCCTCGTCCTCGCCCTCCTCGTCGCCGCTGGCCCCGCGCTCGCGCAGCGCACGTCGCCGCTCACCATCGAGCAGATCACGCAGCGGCCCGAGGACTGGATCGGCGCGTGGCCGTCGGAGCCGTACTGGACGGAGGCCGGCGACGCGGTCTACTTCGAGTGGAACCCCGACGGACGGTTCCCGGCCGACTCCCTCTTCCGCGTCGACCCGGCCGGCGGTACGCCCGAGGCGGTCCCGGCCGAGGTCCGCCGGGGCCTCCCGCCCCGGTTCGAGGGCTGGGCCGCCGACGGCCGCTACGCGCCCGGCGGGACGCGCCGGGCGTTCGTGCGGGGGGGCGACGTCTACGTGTACGACCGATCGAACGGACGGACGGACCGCGTCACGCGGACGCCCGACCGCGAGTCGGACCCGCGCTTCCTCGCCGACGGCGCGCTCGTCTACCGCCAGGGCGACGCGCTCTTCCGGCTGGCCGACGGCGCGCTCGCCCAGATCACCGACCTGCGCAGCGGGAAGGAGCCCGCGGAGGAGGCCCCGACCGACCGCGCGGCCTACCTCCGCGACCAGCAGCGGCGGCTGTTCGACGTCATCCGCGAGCGCGTGCGGCTGGACTCGCTCGCCGAGGCGGCCCGCGAGCGCGAGGCGCTCGACGCCGACGCCCCGCCCACGTTCTACGTCGGGGACGAGTCTGTCGGCCAGCTCTCCGCCGACGCGGGCGGCCGGTTCGTGGCCTTCACCTTGTCCGACCAGCCGGACCCTGATCCGACGCTCCTCGTCGATTACGTCACGGAGTCGGGCGTGGCGGCCGAGATCGAGGCCCGCCCGAAGGTGGGCACCCCGCGCGTCGGCGCCGACCTCTACGTGCAGGACGCCGTCCGCGACACGACGGTCCGGATCGACCTCACGGCGCTCCCGGGCGCCTTCGACCCGTCCGACTTCTCAGACGCGCCCGCCGACTCGGCCCGGATGTTCCTGCCGTGGATCGCGTGGAGTCCCGAGCCCGGAGTCGCCGTCGTCGACGTCCGGACGGTCGACAACAAGGACCGCTGGATCGCCCGCCTCGACGCCGAGGCCGGCACCCTCACCGCGCTCGACCGCCAGCGCGACGAGGCGTGGGTCGGCGGGCCCGGCATCTCGTGGTGGGGCGGGCCGAGCGCCGGCGGGTTCCTCCCCGACGGCCGCTACTGGTTCCACTCAGAGCGGACGGGCTGGAGCCACCTCTACGCCGCCGACCTCGCGCGCGGGACCGTCGAGGCGCTGACGGAGGGCCCGTTCGAGGTCGAGGAGGCGACACTCACGGCAGATGGCGAGACGTGGGTTCTCGAGACGTCGGAGGGCGACCTCGGCCAACGGCAGGTCTGGGCGATGCCGAACGCCCGCGGCGGCTTCGCGCAGCGGCGGCAGGTCACGGAGGGCGTCGGGAAGTGGGACGCGGCCGTCGCGCCCGACGGCGAGCGGCTCGCGTTCCTGCACTCGTCCTCGACCCGGCCGCCGGAGGTCTACGGCGGCCGCCTCGGCGCCGAGGCGGAGCAGGTCACGGACTCGGTGGAGGACGAGTGGGCGGCGTACCCGTGGCGCGAGGCCGAGATCGTCGAGATCCCGGCGTCCGACGACGTCAGGGTCCCGGCCCGGATCTACCGGCCCGACGAGCCCAACGGCGCGGCCGTCCTGTTCGTCCACGGGGCCGGCTACCTCCAGAACGCGCACCGCTGGTGGAGCGGGTACTTCCGCGAGTACCAGTTCCACAACCTCCTGGCCGACCTCGGCTACGTCGTCCTCGACGTCGACTACCGCGCGTCGGCCGGCTACGGCCGCGACTGGCGGACGGCCGTGTACCGACACATGGGCGGGCGCGACCTGCAGGACTACGTCGACGCGAGCGCGTGGCTGGGCGACGAGTTCGGGATCCCACCCGAGCGGGTCGCGATCTACGGCGGCTCGTACGGCGGCTTCCTCACGCTCATGGCGCTCTTTACTGAGCCCGAGCACTTCGGCGGCGGCGCGGCCCTCCGCAGCGTGACCGACTGGGCGCACTACAACGACACCTACACGCGGAACATCCTCAACACGCCGCTCGAGGACCCCGAGGCCTACCGCCGCTCGTCGCCCATCGAGTTCGCCGCCGGCCTCGAGGACCCGCTCCTGATGACGCACGGGCTCGTCGACGACAACGTCCAGCCGCAGGACATCTTCCGGCTCACGCAGCGGCTCATCGAGCTGGGCAAGCGCGACTGGGAGCTGGCGATTGCGCCCGTCGAGCCCCACGGCTACGTCGAGCCGACGTCGTGGGCCGACAAGCTCCACCGGATCCTCGACCTGGTCGAGCACACCGTCGGCCCCGAGCGCGGCGACGAGACGGAAGGCTGACCGGTACGAGTG
>JAAXJP010000173.1 GCA_012269805.1 Rubrivirga sp. | reverse complement strand
GGCCACGTATGGGCTCGGTGTCCCCGCCCTCCGCCATCCCCATGATCCGATTCCTCTCCACCCTCTGTCTCGCGGCGATCGCGTTCAGCGCGATGCCCGCCCAGGCCCAACTCGGCAACCTCCGCGACCGCGCCCGCCGGGCCGTGGAGCGCGCGACTCGCGACGACGGCCGAATCCCGCCCTCTGGCCAGCTCGAAGCGGCGCGCGCTCGCGAGGCGGCCGAAGAGGCCGCCCGTGACGCCAGCCCCGAGCGCCAGGAAGCCATCGCGCTGGCCCGCGAGCTGATGGAGGTCTACGCCCGCCTCAAGGACCAGATGGTCAACCTCGACCCCAGCTACGTGAGAGAGCTCACTGAAGAGGACCTCGCGCGGGTCGAAGCCCTGGAGGCCACGTTCCCCGAGATGCAGGCGGCCATGCTGCCCCTCGCCGAGCGGTGGGGCGACGGCGAATACGCCGACTTCTATATGAACGTCGAGAAGGCGTTCCGAGAGATGGAGATCGACGAGAGCGACTACATGGAGACCGACGGCGTCTTCCGCGGCGACGTCGACTGGGCGCTCAAGGAGATGGCCGAGACCATCTCGGACGCGGCGGAGTACCGCCGGCTGCAGGCCGCGGGCGAGGTCCCGGGCCTCCAGAGCCGGCTCGACCGCCTCCGCGACGAGGACAACCTCGACGACAACTCCCTCATGTGGGCGGGGAGGATCCGGGACGAGGTCGACCTCGCGCTCCGCTACGACCCGTCGAACCCGGACCTCAACGAGCTCCGCGCCGAGACGGCCGAGCTGGCCACCGAGATGGAGACTGCGCTCCGCGAGCAGATCGCCGCGGCCCGGTGGCCCGGCCACGCCTCCGGCGCCCCCACGCAGCACGCCCGCGCCGTCCTCGACTACCTCCGGGGCGACGACCGCTGGGGCCAGCGCGGCGACGGCTACGAGGTCCTCGCCGTGGCCGTGCGCGGCGGCTGGCGGCCCGTCAAGCACAACATCCTCGGGCAGGTGATCCAGTGGGGCCTCCCCGTCGCGGTGGCGGCCACGAAGCCCGACTGGCGCGAGGACCTCGGCGCCGCGCGGGTCTACGAGCTGACCATGCTCGCCCCCGAGGGGCTCCCGGCCCCCCAGCGCCCGCCGTTCGACGCGGGCTACTGGGTCGGGCTCCACCAGGAGTTCGTCCCGCTCGACCGGATCCCCAACCAGTAGGCCCGTCCCGCCCGGCCGGCGACCCACGCCGCCGGCCGGGCCCTCTTCTCATCGTCCATCCCCAGACCCATGACCCGACTCTCGATCCTTTCCCTTGTCCTCGCGGCGCTCGCCCTGGCCCCGCCCGCCTCGGCGCAGGTCTGCACCGACTGCGAGCCGCCCCCCGTCTTCAAGCCCGACGCGCTCCTGAGCCTCCGCGCGATCCCCGACATCGACGGCGAGTCCCAGTTCCCGCTCCCCAACCGCGAGGTCAACGACATCGCCCGGGCCATCGACGCCGTGATCGACCTGACCGTGCTCGTCGAGAAGCCCGCCGGGATGCAGATGGCCTACGGGCTCGTCCGCGACGGCGAGCTCCTCGTGGCCGTGACGTCCGACCGCCTCCGGGCGACGCCCGGCAAGCACCCGCTCATCCGCGTGGGGCACGGCCCGGTCGAGGGCTACGAAGACCCGCTCTTCGGGTATGAGGAGCCGCTCTTCGGGATCTGGGGAACTGGGAACGTCGGCTACGAGGAGCCCCTGTTCGGCTTCGACGATCCCCGCCTTGGCTACGAGGAGCCCCTGTTCGGCTACGAGGAGCCCCTGTTCGGCTTCGACGACCCGCTCGTGGGGATCTGGGGAGACGGCGACACCTACTTCGAGAAGCCGTACCTCGGCTACGAGGACCCTTTGTTCGGGCTCGACGCGGTGTGGGCGCGGGCGAAGGACCTCGTCGGGACGAAGTACGCTGTGGTCGTGATCGCGTACGGGCTGCCCGGCAACCGTCACACGTTTGCGGGGAGCGCCATCGTCGTGCCGTTCGACCTCGTCGACGGCGCCGCGCCGCCGGACGTGCGTGCTCCGCGGGCTTCCGCGGCGGCCGTCCCGGAGCTCGGCGTCGCGCCGAACCCGTTCGCCAGCGGGGCGACGGTCACGTTCGAGACGGCCGAGGCCGGCCCGGTCCGCGTGGCGCTGGTCGACGTGCTCGGCCGCGAGGTGGCCGTCGTGTCGGAGGGCGAGCGGCCGGCCGGCGCGCACCGCGTCCGCCTCGACGGCGCCGGGCTGGCGCCGGGCCCCTACCTCCTCCGGATCGCGGAGGGCGCGGCCGTCCGGTCCGTCCCGGTGACCGTCGCGCGCTAGTCGCCTCCTCGGGCGCGCCCCCGGTCGGGCGCGCCCCTCACCCCAGACCTCCATCCCCATGACCCGTCTCCTTCTCCTGGGCCTTCCCGTCGCCCTCCTCGCGTGCGGCGGCGCCGCCGAGCCCGTCCCCACCGACGCTTCCGCCAGCGCCCCCACGGCCGTCCCGACCTCGACGGCGTCCGACGCGCCCGCC
>JAAXJP010000346.1 GCA_012269805.1 Rubrivirga sp. | reverse complement strand
CTCTCAAAAGGCACGTGGCCACGGGCGCCCATAGTCGCCGGATCGGGTCGATCTACCCGACGCGGTGCGTCCTCCTCACGGTCGCATCGCGCGTCCGCCGCCGATCCGCCGGAGGGCGTCGACCCGGACGAGCAGGCGCGCGAGGTCGGCGTGGACGCGGCGCAGGCCGGCCCCGAATGACGGGCTCGGAAATGGGCTCTCCGACTGGCTCGCCTCCAGCTGGGCCACCCGTACGGCGACGTCGCGGAGCGAGACGGACAGGTCGGTGAGAGCCCGGCGGTGGTCCATGGGGGAGGGGGCGTGGGGCACGCGAACGTAGGCGGCCGGGCGATTCCGATCGAACGGAGCGACGAAATGGAGAGCCGGCGTGCCGGGACGGCATCCTTTTTCAGGATTGGAAGCGCTTCGAGGGGTCGGCATCTCCTCGGCTGGTTGCCCGAGGCGGGGCGCCCCGCTAGCTTCCGCGCCATGCCGATCCCGTCCCCGCCCCGTCGCCGTCCGGCCCGCACGACCGCGGGCCTCCGCCCGACGACGGCGACGACGCGAACGCTCGGCCCCTGGGGGGCGGAGCGTCGCCGGTGATCGGAGCTGCCACTCAGCGCTCGTCCTCACCCGGTCCGCCCGCCTCCCCTTTGGAGCGCGGGCGTTTTTCGTCTTGCCCATGCCGCCCTCTCCCCACGTCTCCAAGTTCGGGGGCACCTCCGTCTCCACGCCCGACCGGATCCGCCGCGTCGTCGAGCTCGTCACGGCCACGCCGGCCGAGGGGCGGAAGGTCGTCGTCGTGTCGGCCCTCGGTGGGACGACCGACGACCTCCTCGCCGCGCTCGACGCCGCGCTCGCGCGCGAGGGCCACGGGGCCGCCGTCGAGGCCATCCGCGAGCGGCATGAGGCCGCGGCCGACGCGCTCGCCGGCGGCGCCGACCGGGCCGCGCTCCAAGAGACGCTCGACGCCCGCCTCGGCGAGCTCCGCGAGCTGTTGGACGGGGTCTCGCTTCTCCGCGAGGCCACCGACCGGACGCGCGACGCCGTGCTCGCGACCGGCGAGCGGCTCTCGGCGCCCATCGTTGCCGCCGCGTTCCGCGCCGCCGGCCCCGCCGCGCCGGCCCTCGACGCCGCCCGTCTCATCCGGACCGACGGCCGGTTCGGGAGCGCGACCGTCGACCACGACACGACGCGGCGGCTCGCGCAGGCCGCCGTCGGCGAGCTGGCGGCGGGCGAGGTCGCCGTCGTCACCGGCTTTATTGGCTCGACGGCGACCGGCGTCACGACCACGCTCGGCCGGTCGGGCTCCGACTACACGGCGACGATCCTGGCCGCCGCGCTCGACGCCGCCGAGTGCGTCATCTGGACCGACGTGGCCGGCGTCTACACGGCCGACCCGCGGCTCGTGCCGGAGTCGCTCCCGCTCCCGCGCCTGAGCTACCGCGAGGCCGCCGAGCTGGCCTACTTCGGCGCCCAGGTCCTCCACCCCCGCACGATGCTCCCCGCCGAGCGGGCCGGCATCCCGATCCTCATCAAGAGCACGCTGGATCCGGGCGAGCCGGGCACGCTCATCTCCGACCAGACCGACGACCTCGACCTCCGGGTCAAGGCGCTCTCGGCCCTCCGCGACCAGGCCGTCGTGATGGTGGAGGGCGGGGGGATCCAGGCCGTCGTGGGCGTCAGCGCCCGGCTGTTCGCGGCGCTCTCGGCCGCCGGCGTCAACGTCCGGATGATCAGCCAGGCGTCGAGCGAGCAGAGCGTGTGCGTCGTGGTCGACGGGGCCGACGCCGAGGCCTCCGTGGAGGCGCTCCGCGAGGCGTTCGCCGTCGAGATCGGGCGGGGGGAGGTTCAGAGCGTCGAGGCCATCCCCGGGTGCGCGGTCGTGTCGGCCGTCGGCGAGGGGATGCGGCACCAGCCGGGCCTGGCGGGCCGCCTGTTCGCCACGCTCGGCCGGGCCGACGTCAACGTCCTCGCGATCGCGCAGGGCGCGGCCGAGACGAACATCTCGCTCGTCGTCCGCCAGGAGGACGTCCGGGCGGCGCTGGGGGCGCTCCACGAGGCGTTCCCGCTCCGCCGCGCGCGCGTCCACGTCGTCGTGATCGGGACGGGGACCGTCGGGCGGACGCTCGTCGACATCCTCCGGGAGCACGCGCCGATCCTGATGGACCAGGACCGGATCCACCTCCGCCTCGTCGGCCTCGCCAACTCGCGGCGGATGGCGTGGGACGAGGGCGGCCTGCCGTTCTCGGTCGAGGCCCTCGACGGCGACGTCGAGGCGGCCGACCTCGACGCGCTCGACGCGAAGCTCCTCGCCGGTGGCCTGGAGCGCCGGATCGTGGTCGACGCGACGGCCTCGGAGGCCGTCGCCCGGCGCTACGTGACGTGGCTCGAGAACGGGGTCGGCGTGGTCACGCCCAACAAGAAGGCCAACACGCTCGACATGGCCTACTACCGCCAGCTCCGCGAGGCGGCCGGCCGGCGCGAGGTGAGCTACCACTACGAGACGACGGTCATGGCCGGCCTCCCGGTCGTGTTCACCGTCCGCGACCTGCTCCGCTCGGGAGACCGGATCGACCACGTCGAGGGCGTGTTCTCGGGCACGCTCGCGTTCCTCTTCAACACCCTTGCCGAGGGCGCGTCGTTCTCGGAGGCCGTCCGCGAGGCGAAGGCGAAGGGCCTCACCGAGCCCGACCCCCGCGACGACCTCACGGGCGAGGACGTGGCCCGGAAGCTCCTCATCCTGGCCCGCGAGACGGGCCGCGAGGTCGAGCGCGCCGAGCTCGCGGTCGAGTCGCTCGTGCCGCCCGAGCTGGCCGACGTCTCGGTCGACGAGTTCATGGCTGGGCTGGACGGCCTCGACGCGGCCTGGGCCGAGCGCGTGGCGGCCGCTGAGGCCGAGGGCAAGCGGCTCGCCTACGTCGGCCAGATCACGGACGAGGGCCTGAGCGTCGGTGTCCGCGCCGTCGGCGCCGACTCGCCGTTCGCGCGCTCGCGGGGCACCGACAACGTCATCCTCATCCAGTCGGCGCGCTACCACGAGACGCCGCTGGTGGTCCAGGGCCCCGGCGCGGGCCCCGAGGTGACGGCCGCCGGCCTCCTCGCCGACCTCGTCAAGGCCGCCGAGCTCATGCCGTAGCCCGGCCCGCTCCCCGTCCTTGCTCCTGACCTCCCCCGCCTCGGCCCCGCAGACGCGCCGAGGTGGACCGACCCGACCCCATGCCCGACTCCGTCACCGCTTTCGGACCGGCGTCTCTTTCCAACCTCGGCCCCGGCTTCGACGCGCTCGGCCTGTGCGTGACCGGCCTCGGCGACCGCGTCGAGGCGTGGCGGACCGACGCGCCGGGCGTGACCGTCGAGGGGCCGCCGTCGGTCCCGACCGATCCGGAGAAGAACACCGCGGGCCGCGCGGCGCTCTGGGTCCTCCGCGAGGCGGGCGCCGAGGGCGGCGTCGGGCTGCGGATCGAGAAGGGCGTGCCGCTCGGGTCCGGCGTCGGCGGGTCGGCGGCGAGCGCGGTCGCGGGCGCGTGGGCGGCGAACGCGGCCCTCGGCGCGCCGTTCGACAAGGCCGGACTGGTGGACGCCGTGCTCGAGGGCGAGTTCGCGGCGTCGGGGAGCTACCACGGCGACAACGTGCTGCCGGCGCTCTTCGGCGGGCTCGTCCTCACGTCGCCCTCCGACCCCCGGGCGTACCGGCGCCTGGCGCTCCCGGACGCGCCGCCGATCGCCGTCATCGTCCCGCACGTCGAGGTCCTGACGCGGCAGGCGCGGGCGGTCCTCCCCGAGACGGTCCCGCACAAGGACGCCTCGGCGCAGGCGGCCGAGCTGGCGTTCCTCCTCACGGCCCTTCTCGACGGCGACTGGGCGGAGGCGTCCGCCCACCTCATGCGCGACCGGCTCGCCGAGCCGCACCGGGCGACGCTCGTGCCGGTCTACGACGCCGTCAAGGCCGCCGCGCTCGACGCGGGCGCCGTCGGCTGCGCGCTCACGGGCTCCGGCCCGGCCCTGTTCGCCCTCCCCGCCGACGGCGCGGACCCCGCCGCGATCCTCGACGCGATGGTCGCCGCCAGCCGCGCGGGCGCCATCGACGCCCACGGTTGGGTGGCCGAGGTCGACCCCGAGGGCGTCCGTACGATCTGACCCCACCCCGTCCGCCTCGGTCCCGAGGCGGGGGGACCCGCGACCGACTCCCCCACCGACCCGATGAGCGCTCCCCAGTACGTCAGCACGCGGGGCGGCGGCGACCCCGTCCCGTTCCGCGAGGCCCTGCTCGACGGGCTCGCGCCCGACGGCGGGCTCTACGTCCCGACGCACGTCCCGGACCTCCCCTCTAGCTGGCGCGGCGCCGGCTCGCTCGCCGACCTCGGGGCGCGCGTCCTGGCCGAGTGGCTGCCGGACGTCGACGGCCTCGGGGCGCTCGTGGCCGACGCGCTCGCGTTCCCCGTCCCGCTCGTGCCGTTGGAGGGCAGCGGGTGGGAGGGCGTCCACGTGCTCGAGCTGTTCCACGGGCCGACGCTCTCGTTCAAGGACGTCGGCGCGCGGACGATGGCGCGGCTGATGGGCGCGGCGCTCGGCGGCGAGCCGGTCACGATCCTGGCGGCCACGTCGGGCGACACGGGCAGCGCGGTGGCCTCGGGCTTCGAGGGCGTCGCCGGCGTCCGCGTAGTGCTGCTCTACCCGAAGGGCCAAGTCAGCGCGGTCCAGGAGCGCCAGCTGATCGTGGAGCGCGAGAACGTCCAGGCGCTCGCGGTCGAGGGCACGTTCGACGACTGCCAGCGGCTCGTGAAGCGGGCGTTCTCGGAGGCGCGGCCGGAGGAGGGCCGGCTGTCGTCGGCCAACTCGATCAACATCGGGCGGCTGCTGCCGCAGATGCTGTACTACCTCTGGGCGGACCGCCAGCTTGGCGGCGAGCCGCCCCTCGTCATCGTCCCGAGCGGCAACCTGGGCAACCTCACGGCCGGGACGCTCGCGATGCGCGGCGGCCTCGGCGTGGCCGGCTTCCTCGCGGCCCACAACGCGAACGACGGCTTCCCCCGCTTCCTCGCCGGCGGCTCACCGCCGGCCGGCGACTCCGTGCGGACGCTCTCGAACGCGATGGACGTCGGCGTCCCGAGCAACCTCGAACGCCTCCGCTCTTTGTATTCGGACGACGAGCTCCGCAGGCTCGTCCGCGGCGAGGCCGTCACCGACGACGAGACGACGGCCTCGATGCGCCGCGTCCACGACGAGACGGGGTACCTCTGCGACCCGCACACGGCGGTCGGGCTGGAGGCCGCGCGCCGGGCCCGCCAGCGCGGCGCTGCCGCCCCCATCGTCGTCTTGTCGACGGCGCACCCGGCGAAGTTTCCCGAGTCGGTCGAGGCCGCGACCGGCGTCGGCCCCGAGGCGCCCGAGCGACTGGCGGCGCTGTGGGACGCGCCCGTCGCCGTCGAGACGATCCCGCCGATGCTCGACGCGCTCCGCGTGCACCTGTAGGGCTGGGAGTGGAGGACCGCGGGTGCCTCCGCCTCGGCGTCGGGGCGGGCGGGGTCAGACGGTCCCGATCTGCCGGAGCCGGTGCCGGACGCGGAGGTATCGCGCGACGCCGGCCGCGGTCACGACGGCCGCGAGCGGCAGCGCCGCGCCGCCGAGCCCGACAGCCCAGGCTGCGTCGACAAAGTGGAGAAGCGTCACGCCGCCGGCCAGGAGGGCGAGCGCCGTGCGGAGGTAGGCCAAGAGGGTCCGCTCGTTGGCGAGGACCGTCCGGTCGAGCGCGAGCTGGTCGCGGAGCGTGAGGCCCTCCTCGGGGACCTGGGAGTACGGGGCGGTCATGGGCGCGGCGGCGGCTCGGGCTGCAACGCTCGGTCCGCACGGGCGGTCCGCTACCGGAGGCCCGGCGGCGGCCTCTGCTGGAGCAGCCGCCACACGACGACGAGGACGACGGCGAGGGCGATCAGGCCGAGGACGCGCGCGACGAGACCGAAGACCGTCACGGCGTCGCGGCCGGCGCCCCGACCACCTCGCGGACGTCGGCGTCCGGGGGGCCGTCGTCGCCCGAGGCGTTGAGGTACGAGATGAGGAGGAGCGCCCCGAGGCCCAGGGCGACGAGGAGGAGCGCGATCCAGAAGCGGCGGGTCATAGCGGCAGGGAGCGGACCCCTCTCCAAAGGCGCAACGCGACCAGCGGTTTCAGACCGGCTCCCGTCCCGGCCATCCCCTACCGGGCCTAGTACAACCCGACGGGGTCAACGTCGAGGTTGACGCGGTGGCCAGACGGCGTCTTGAGCCGGCCCTCGACCGTCCGCACCAGCGACGCGAGCACCGAGGCGGGCAGGGAGCGTGGGGCCTTCACCAGGAGGTGGACGCGCCACCACCGCTTGACGCGGCCGACGAAGGCCGGCACCGGCCCGAGGATGTCGACCCCGGCGACCTTGCCCGCCTCGGCGCGGAGCGCGGCCCCCCAGCGCTCCGCCAGCGCGAACGTCGAGCCCTCGTGCGGCCCCTTGACCTCGACGCCGACGAGGCGGCCATACGGCGGGTAGCCCAGCGCGAGGCGCTCGCCGAGCTCGCCGAGGGCGAACCCGTGGAAGTCATGCTTGAGGGCGAACTGGATGGCTGGATGCTCGGGGTTGCGGGTCTGGAGGAGCACCTCGCCCGGGAGGTCGTGGCGGCCGGCCCGGCCCGCGACCTGTGCCAGGAGCTGGAACGTCCGCTCGGCGGCGCGGAAGTCGGGGAGGAGCATCCCCGTGTCGGCCTCGACCACGCCGACGAGCGTGACGCGCGGGAAGTCGAGCCCCTTCGCCACCATCTGCGTGCCGAGCAGGACGTCGGCGTCGCCGCGGCCGAAGGCGTCGAGGATCCGGCGGTGGGCGCCCTTCCGCGACGTCGTGTCGAGGTCCATCCGGAGGACGCGGGCCTCGGGGAAGACCTCGGCGATCTCCTCCTCGACGCGCTGCGTGCCGCTGCCGAGGAGCGTCAGCGCCGGGCTGTCGCAGGCGGGGCACGTCCGGTAGAAGCGCTCGGCCCGCCCGCAGTAGTGGCACCGGAGGTTCCGCGTCGCCTTGTGGACGGTGAGCGAGACGGCGCAGTCCTGGCACGTCGGCGTCCACCCACAGTCCTCGCAGGTCACGACGGGCGCGTAGCCGCGGCGGTTCTGGAGGAGGATGGTCTGCTCGCCCCGCTCCAGCCGGGCCTGCATGGCCTCGCGGAGGTCGTGCGACAGCGCCCCCTTGAGCCGGCGGATCTGCCGCTCGCGCCCGAGGTCGACTACCCGGACCGGCGGGAGCGGCGCGGGCTGGCGGGTCGTGCCGTCGGGGCCGCGGACGGGCACGCGCTCGGGCATCTCGAGCCGCGTGTACTTGCCGGCGTTGGCGTTGGCGACCGACTCCATCGACGGCGTCGCGCTGCCGAGGACGCAGACGGCGCCGGCCCGGTGGGCCCGCATCACGGCCACGTCGCGGGCGTGGTAGCGCGGGGCCGGGTCGAACTGCTTGTAGCTCGCCTCGTGCTCCTCGTCGACGACCACGAGCCCGAGGTCGTGGACCGGCGCGAAGACGGCCGAGCGCGGGCCGATGACGATGGGGTAGACGCCGTCGCGGATCCGCGTCCACGCGTCCAACCGCTCGCCGGGACTCATCCGGCTGTGGAGCACCGCCACGCGGTCGCCGAAGTGCGCCCGGAAGCGGCGGACCGTCTGCGGCGTGAGCGCGATCTCGGGGACGAGGACGATGGCGCTCTTGCCCCGGTCGAGGGCCTCGCGGAGCGCGCGGAGGTAGACCTCCGTCTTGCCCGATCCGGTGACGCCGTGGAGCAGGAACGTCTCGGCGCGGGCCGTCGCAACCGCGTCGGTGATGGCCTCCAGCGCCGTCGTCTGTGCCGGGTGGAGATCGAGCGGCGCGGCCGGCGGGACGGCCTCGACCTCCATCCCGTCCGTTTTCCGCTCGACCTCGGCGTCGAAGGCCTCGACGAGCCCGTGCTTCTCGAGGCTCTTGACCGTGGACGACGACGCGCCGGTCGCCGCGAGCGCCTCCGCCTGGGGGACGGCCTCGCCGGCCTCGGCGAGCCAGTCGAGCAGGGCGCGCTGCCGCGAGCCGCGGACGTCGGCCGCCTCGGCGCCGTCGCCGAGGCGGAGGTGGCGGGCGGTCTTGGCCGTCACCGTCGCGTCCTGGACCTCGTGCTCGACCGCGAGCACGCCGGCCGCCTCCATCCGCCGGAGCAGGTTCTGGGGGACCGTCTTCCGGTTCAAGACCTCGGCGAGGGCGGCGACGGGGAGGCCGGTTCCGTTCCGCTCGTGGAGGGCGCGGAGGATGGTGCGGCCCCGCTTCTCGTCCCACGCGTCGGGCGGGGCGAGGGCGCGGGCGACGCGCCGGCTCTCGACCTCGGTCCCGCTCGGCAGTGCGGCCTTGACGGCCTCGCCCCACGCGCAGAGGTAGTACCCCGCGATCCAGCGCGTCAGCGCCAGCAACTCGGGCGTGAGCGCCGGCCGCGCGTCGAGCACGTCGTGGAGCGGCTTGAGCTTGTCCGGGCTCCCCTCGACCCGCTCGGCGACGACGCCGGTCAGCTGGCGCCGCCCGAACGGGACGAGCACGCGCGCGCCCGGGACCGCCTCGGCGGCCATCTCGTCCGGCACGCGGTACGTGTAGACGCCGTCGACGGACGTGAGCGGGACGACGTGGGCGAGCGCGGCCATGCCCCAAGCTACCGGCGCCGCCGACGCCTTCTCTGTCAGAGTCCGGTCAGATCCGGCGGGGCCCTGCTACTCGAGCCCGGCCTCGCGGAGGAGCGCCCGGACCTCGGGGTCGTCGCGGTGGGCGTCGAAGAGCGGGTCGGCCGCGACGAACGGGACGTGGAACTGGCGGAGGCGGACGGCCTGCCGGAGCCCGTCGACCACGCGGCCGCGGTCGCCGGCGAGCGCCCCGACCTGGGCGCCCCACCACGCCCGCCACACCCGGTTGCCGCCCTCGTGGGCCGCGAGGTCGCGGGCCAGCCGGGCCCGGCCGTCGGGGCCGGTGTACGCGGCCGGGGCGGCCGTGAGCGCCTCGGCCATCAGGCTGCTCCCGGTGTCGGTCGCCCACCGGGCGGCGTCGCCGGGGCGGCCGTCGAGGACGAGCGCCCAGAACCCGTACATCGGCGCCGTCCCGAATGCCGGGTCGAGGTCGAGCGCCCGGCGGCAGTCGGCGACGGCGGCCGGGTAGCGGCGGGCGTAGTAGAGCGCCTGGCAGCGGTCGGCGAGGAGCGACGGCCGGGCCTCGGGCGGGGCCACGGCGAGGGCTCGGTCGAGCGCCGCGACGGCCTCGCCGGGGCGGCCCCGGATCATCAGGAGCGTGGCCCGCCATTGGTGGGCGGGCGCGTAGTCCGGGGCCAGCGCGAGGGCGCGGTCGAAGGCGGCCTCGGCCCCGTCGAAGTCCCAGTCCTGGAGCGTCCGGATGAGCCCGAGCGAGGCGTAGGCCTCGCCGAGGTCGGGGTCGAGCGCGAGCGCGCGCCGGACGTGGGCGCGGGCCTCGTCGCCCGTCTGGTAGCTCATCCCGAGCACGTCGGCGATGCCGACGTGGGCGGGCGCGAACGTCGAGTCGAGGACGAGCGCGCTCCGGAACAGCCAGAGCGCCTCGGAGAACCCCCGGCGCTGCCACCAGATCTGGCGGGCCTGGACGTACGCCTCCTCGGCCGACCCCGGCGGCTCCCGGTCCTCGACCCCGGCCGGCACCACGAGCGGCTCGGCCGGGCCCTCCGACGACGGGGTCCCCTGCAGCGCCAGCGTCAGCGCGAGCGCGACGACGACGGCGGCCCCGACGGCCGCTCCACCGAGCGCCGCCCGCGTCCAGGCCCGCCGGGGGCGCGCGAGGCCCGGCGCCGGGCCCGGCGCGTCGTCCTCGACCCGGACCGGGGCCACGAACCGGTACCCCGCCCGGGGGACCGTCTCGATCGAGCCGGGCGCCCTGGCCGACTCGCCGAACGCGGCCCGCAGCCGCGAAACGTGGACCGTCAGCGCGCTCTCGTCGACGACGACCCCGTCCCACAGCCGCGCGATGAGCTCGTCCTTCGTGACCAGCTCGCCGGCCCGTTCGACGAGGGCCACCAAGAGGTCGAACTCCTTGGGCGTGAGGTCCACCGGCTCGCCGTCGCGAACGAGCCGTCGCTCCGTCGGCTCGAGGCGGAAGGGGCCGAAGGCGTATCGAAGCACGGGGCGTTAGGGGCGCAGCAAGCAAATGGTAAGGGGGACGATAGGAATCTGAAAGGACATGTCCGCGCGCATGTCCGAACGTCCGGGGCGCCCTCATCGGC
>JAAXJP010000110.1 GCA_012269805.1 Rubrivirga sp. | reverse complement strand
TTGGGCGGGAGGGCGAGGCGGGCCCGGCCGGGCGCCGGGCCGGCGTACAGGTGGACGACCCCGAACCGGACCTCCGGGAGCCCACGGACGAGCCCGTCGACCCAGGTCGTGACGCCGCCGAGGCGGTACGGGTAGGTCCCCTCCAGGACGAGGGCGACGTCGGCCGGCTCGCTAGTCGCGCCGGAGGCGGCCGAGGGCGACGTCGCCGACGAACACCGGGAGCCCCTCCCGGCGGGCGGCAGCGCGGACGGCAGCGGTCTGGTCGGCGGTCTGGGCATAGTCGATCACGAAGACGGCCCCGCCAGCGCGGCGGAAGGCGTGGAGATGGCCGAGCAAGGTCTCCCGTTCCGCCGGCGGGGTCTCGGCGGTGCCTCCCGACGCGAGGTCCGCCCGCACCCACACGCCCTCGACGAGCAGCCCGTCGAGGACGCCCTCGAGCCGGCCGAGGAGCGGGAACCCCCGGTTCATGACGAGGACGAGGTCCGGGTACGCCGCTCGCAACTCACGGACGAGCGCGACGACGCCGTCGGCCGTCTCAGGGTAGACCACGGCCACGTCGGCCATGTCGAGGAACAGCCCGTCGAAGCCCCGCTGCTCGACGGCGCGAGCGGCGGTCCCGACGACGACCTCGCGCCACCCGGCCTCGCGGGCGTCGACGAACCGGTGGCCTTCCCAGTCGGGGTTCTCGCCGAGCACCCACGCCGGGTCGACGCGGTCGGCGAAGGGCCGCCAGGCCTCCACCTCGCCCACGTTGACGTAGCCGAGCGCGAGCGTGCCGGCGGCGCGAAGGCGGTCGAGGTCGGCCGGCCGGTACGGCGCGGGGTCGAGGAAGACGGCGTCGTACCTGACCAGGGCGTCGAGGTCGGCCCGCTCGGAGAGGACGGCGGCGAACGTGCCGGCCGCACGGAGCGCGTCGCGTCGCGCCGGCCGGTCGGGCGTCCCGACGGCACCGGTCGCGGCGCACGACCCGACGAGGGTCGCCGCGAAGGCCACGAGCATCAGCTTGGTCACCACGCGCGGATCTGGTAGGTCAGCCGGACGACGTCGGCCGCGTAGACGGCCGAGCCGGAGCGGCGGGCCTCGAACCGGACCGTGTGCCGGTCGTGCTCGAACCCGACCGCTGCGCCCAGCTCGGCGCTCGCGGCGTCCTCGCCGGGGCCGGTCTGGTAGGCGAGGCCGCCGCTGCCCTCGACCGTCAGCCCGGCGAGGGGCGACAGCCGGGCCGCCAGCCCGAGCGAGAGGGTCGTGAGCCGGTCGGGCGTGTAGTAGGGGGCCGAGGCCGGGTAGACGGTCTGGGAGTCCTCGTAGAGCGCGCCGGCCGAGGGGCCAAGCGCGACGACCGGGGGGGCCTCGGCGCGGCGGCCGAGGCGGACCGGGAGCCACCGCGCCGAGGCCGCGGCCTGGACGCGCCGATTGTCGTCAGAGTAGAGGAAGGCCCCGAGCGTGCCGCTGAGGGCGAGGGTCTCGGCGGGCTCGGCGTAGCCCTCGGCCGCGAGGTGCGTCCGGCGGATCCCGCCGTCGAGGGCGCCCGTGGCGTCGGTCGCGCTGACCGTGGTGGCGCTCAGCCGGGCGAGGGCGAACCGCGCGCCGGCCCACGTCTGCTCGGCCAGGGCACGGGCGATGGCCACCGTCCGGGCGCCGTCGACGAGCTCGGCGCCAGCGGCCACCTCGATGCGCGTTCCACGCCGCGGCGAGAACGCCACCGACGGCACGGCACGCGCCGCCCCGATGCTGGGGGCCGACGGCGCCGTCGACCCGATCTGGTCGCCCGACAGCTCGAGGCCGAGGGCCCATCGCGAGGTGAGGGCGACGTCGAGCCGCGCCGGCGTCTCGACGCGGACGACGCCGTTCGAGTCCTCGACCCGCTCGGCGGACGTGGTCAGGCGCGGGGCCATCTGGCGGGCCAGCCCGTCGAGCAGGTCGCGGACGCGGGCCCGCTGCTCGGGGCGCAGCGGGAGACGGCGCGCGCGGCGGAGGCGGTCCCGGCCGAGCGCCCAGTCGCCCTGCCACCGCTCGAGCGCGCCGGACTCGACGAGGAGGTCGGGGTCGTCGGGGAGGAGCGCGAGCGCGCGTGACAGCTGGGCGCGGACGCCGGGCCTGCCAGCCGCGAGGAGGGCGAAGGCGTAGGCCCGCTGGACGGCGGCATCGTCGGGCTCCCGCTCGGCGAGCGGGGCGAGGAGCGCGACGGCCCGGTCGGCCCCGCCGTTCCAGGTCACGATCTCCGCGATCTGAAGCCGCGCGGCGTCGGCGCCGGGGTCGAGCGCGACGACCTCCTCGAGGACCGGGACGGCCTCGGCGGCGCGGTCGGCCCAGACAAGGTGGCGCGCGAGCTGCTGGCGAACGGCGACGTCGGCCGGGTCGGCCTCGGCGAGCCGCTGGAGGTGGGGGATGGCCTCGGTCGGCTGCCCCTCAGCCGTGAGCCGGGCCGCGAGGGCGCGGCGGGCGGGCACGGCGGCGGGCGCGGCGGCCACGCGGCGCTCGAGGGCGTCGACGTCGAGCGCGGCGAGGTCGGTCTGGGC
>JAAXJP010000479.1 GCA_012269805.1 Rubrivirga sp. | reverse complement strand
GGGTGGGGGGGCTCCTGGTCGCGCTCGGCGTCGTCCTCCCGGTCGTCCTCCGGCCGATCCGGACGGCGTGGATGGCGTTGGCCTTCGCGCTCGGCTTCGTCATGACGAAGGTGCTGCTCACGCTCGTCTTCGTCCTCGCCGTCACGCCGACGGCCTTCGCCCTCCGCCTCGCCGGCAAGGACCTCCTCCATCGGCGCCCCGACCCGGAGGCGGCCTCCTACTGGCTCCCCCGCGACGACGGCCGACCCGACCGCGAGAGCCTCGAACGCTATTTCTAGTGCGTGGATCGTGGGATCCCGACGCCCCGCGCCGCACGCCCGACCCCGTGACCGTCCTCGGCCTGTCCTGCTTCTACCACGACGCGGCGGCGGCGCTCGTCCGCGACGGCGAGATCGTGGCGGCGGCGCAGGAGGAGCGGTTCTCGCGCCGGAAGCACGACCCGTCGTTCCCGCGGGGCGCCGTCGAGTACTGCCTGCAGGAGGCGGGGCTCACGGACGCGAGCCAGCTCGACGCCGTCGCCTTTTATGACAAGCCGCTCCTGACCTTCGAGCGGCTCCTCGAGACGTACCTCGCCTACGCCCCGCGCGGTCTCAAGTCGTTTCTCGAGGCCATGCCGCTGTGGCTCAAGCGGAAGCTCTGGACGCCCGACGTCCTTCGGACCGAGCTCGGCGGCTACGACGGGCCGATGGTCTTTTCCGAGCACCACCGGAGCCACGCCGCCAGCGCCTTTTTCCCGTCGCCGTTCGAGCGGGCCGCCGTGCTCACGACCGACGGCGTCGGCGAGTGGGCCACGACGAGTTGGGGCGTGGGGGACGGGAGCGGGCTCGACCTGAAGGCGGAGATCCACTTTCCGCACTCGCTCGGGCTGCTGTACTCGGCGTTCACCACGTTCTGCGGGTTCCGGGTCAACTCGGGCGAGTACAAGCTGATGGGCCTCGCGCCCTACGGCGAGCCGCGCTACGTCGACGCGATCCGCGAGCACCTGATCGACCTCAAGCCCGACGGCTCGTACCGGCTCCACGCCGACGCCTTCACGTTCCCGGTCGGGCTCCGGATGACGGGGCGGCGGTTCGAAGCGCTGTTCGGCGGGCCGGCGCGGGCACCCGAGGGGCCGCTGACGCAGCGGGAGATGGACCTCGCGCGGAGCGTCCAGGCCGTCGTGGAGGAGGCCGTGCTCCGGATGGGGCGGCACGTCCACGCCGAGACGGGCGAGGCGAACCTGTGCCTCGCGGGCGGCGTCGCGCTCAACTGCGTGGCGAACGGCCGGCTGCTCCGCGAGGGCCCGTTCGAGCGGATCTGGGTCCAGCCCGCGGCCGGCGACGCCGGCGGGGCCCTCGGGGCGGCGCTCGTCGCGACCCACGAGTGGGCCGGCCTCGGGCGGACGGTGCACGAGGCCGACGCCATGCGCGGCGCCCACCTCGGCCCGGCGTGGGCGCCGGAGGAGATCCGCGCGGTGCTCGATGCCGAGGGCCTCCCCTACGACGAGGCACCGACCGAGGCGGCCCTGGTCGACCGCACGGCGGCCCTGCTGGCCGAGGGCGCGACGGTCGGCTGGTTCCAGGGCCGCGCCGAGTTCGGCCCGCGCGCGCTGGGCCACCGCTCGATCCTCGCCGACCCGCGCGACCGCGCCACGCAGCGCCGCGTCAACCTCCAGATCAAGTTCCGCGAGAGCTTCCGCCCCTTTGCGCCGTCGGTGCTGGCGGAGCGGGCCGGAGAGTTCTTCGACCTCGGCGGTGAGGGGAGCGGCTCACCCAGCCCCGACTCGCCGTACATGCTCCTCGTCGGGCCGGTGCGGGACGCGCGCGTCGACGGCGAGGGGCTCGAGCGGCTGGGGCGCGTCGAAAGCGCGGTGCCGGCCGTGACCCACGTCGACGGCTCGGCCCGGGTCCAGACCGTGACGAAGGCGCGGAACGGGCTCTACTACGACCTCCTCCGCGCCTTCGAGGCGCGGACCGGGTGCCCCGTCCTCGTCAACACGTCGTTCAACGTGCGCGGCGAGCCCATCGTCCACGCCCCGGCCGACGCGGTCCGCGTGTTCCGACGGACGCACATGGACGCGCTCGCCATCGGGCCGTTCGTCGTCACGCGCGAGGCGCTGCCCGAGGCCGAGCGCCGGCCGTTCACGGCCGAGCAGATCGCCGAGGCGTACGGGCTCGACTGAGCGCGGCCCCGGCGGCCCGGCCCGGCGGAGTGTGCACGCGGCCCGCACGCCGTGCGAATTCGCGACGTGGGGGATCCCTCGGCCGTTCTCGCGGTATGTTGATGCGCACATGCCCGTGGTGGCCGCCAGCCGGTGGACTCGTCGCGGGCGCTGTTTTCCCGGAGCACGCGGGGCCGACAGATCCGAGTCGAGCTATCTGGCCCACCGTCTTTCGCCTTTCCCTGTCGGCGCTCCACACCCTGTTTCTCGCAGACATGAAGAACATCTACGTCGCAAACCTCCCGTATTCCTCGGGTGACGACGACCTCCGCTCCCTCTTTGAAGAGTACGGCTCCGTCGACAAGGCGACCGTTATCAAGG
>JAAXJP010000650.1 GCA_012269805.1 Rubrivirga sp. | reverse complement strand
CCGGGGCCGGGCGCGCTCGGGAACGAGCCCGACCACCTGTACAGCGGGGTGCCCGTCCTCGGGCGCGGCCTGGCCGCCGCGGTCCCGCGCCTCGCCGAGCCCGTCTGGCCCATCTCGGACTGCAACGGGGAGTCTTACCGGAGTACTGAGTGGGGCCATGCGGTTGTCCGCGACGAGGCGCTGCGGGCGTCGGTCGAGCGCACGCTGTACCCGGCCACGTCCGTCGGCGACGCCGGCGCCGCGGCGCCGGCCCTTGGCCTCGCGTTCGCCCTCCGCGCTTTCGCCCGCCGCTACGCCCGCCGGTCGACCGCCCTCCTCCTCGCCTCCGACGCGCTCGGCGCGCGGGGCACCATCGCCGTCCACGCCCCCTGATCATGGCTGGCAACGAAGCCAAACCGAGCGCGCACTTCGCCGACACGCACGAGCGGAAGAGCAAGCTGACCCGCGCAAGCTCGTCCACGTACCGGGGAAACTCGACGACGGGCTACACGCGGGGGTCCTGGCAGGCCCACCACATCCTCTGCGAGCACGCCATCGGGTCCCGGTCGTTCGAGGACCAGGACTTCGGGGAGGCCTGCCTCTGGGTAACGGACTGGAATCTCAACGACTCCCATAACATGATCGGGATGCCCATCCGCGCCGACTTCCGGCGCGAGAACGGGATTAAAGACATGAACATCTGCTCCCACGCGAACGACCACAACACGACGGGGGGCTACACGGAGGAGTGCAAGGACTTTATCCAGTCCAACGTGTGGGACAAGGTGAGCAAGGGGAAAGAGGGCCACACGACCGACCCGAAGGATCTCTCGGGCGCCCTCAAAGCGACGTCCGATTACTTCCGCGCGGAGCTGGGCCGTCGGGCGTCCCGGAGCGGGGGGACCATCCTCGCGTGGACGAAGCGCCACGAGGACGACTGGGCCAACAAATGGTACCGGCCGTTCTCGATGGCGATCGAGGGCGCCATCGTGCCGCGCCGCCCGGGCGCGGTCAGCGACATCGCGAGCAAAATGACCTACGTCTTCCAGCGCATCAAATGACCCAGCCTGCCAACTACGTCGCGTGGGGGACGAGCCCGCTCGGCGGCCTCGCCACCCTCCTGCCCATCGAGAACGTGTCCGACGCGTACGAGCTGTCCGAGGGCGTCTCCCGCGCGGACGGATTCCCCTCCGACGCCGCCTACCGGATGAACCCGTCGTTCCCACGCGACGTCGTCGTCCCGGACGCGGTGCAGAGCCGGGGCGGCGGCGGGATCCCCATCGTCTCGCCCCGGCTGCGCGAGCTGATCGAGTCGTTCGACCCGCCCGACATCGAGTACCTCCCTATCACGATCTACGACCACAAGGGGCGGGTCGGGAGCGACGAGCACGTCATCGCCAACTCCTACCACGTCGTCGACTGCCTCGACCACGACGCCATGGGGATCGTGTGGAACCCGCTCGACCCGATGGCGATCATGACCTGCGAGCGGGTGGCGCTCGATCCGGACGCGCTCGATGGCACGCCGGCCCTGTTCCGGGCCAAGAACCTCGAGAAACGCGTGCTCGTCCGACGCGATCTGGCGGACGCCATCGGGGAGGCCGGCATGAGCGGGGTCTACTTCTATGAGCTAGACGACGTCCGGGCCTGATTGATGGACTCGACCGCCGAGGTCTACGACGCGCTGCTCGACGACGCTAGGGACGGCGTCGCCGCGGTGGCGTCCGGGCCGGACGCGGACGAGGCGGGGCCGCTCTACGAGAGTCTCGTCGACACCTTCCAGGGGCTCGCCCTCTGCAACCTCCTCCTGCGGTACGACGCCGACCAGTTCCGGAGCGACCTCGTGTTCGCCGGCGGCGCGCGGCGCCAGCTCCTCCAGGTGTGCGCCCGCGACGGGGCCAGGCCGCGCCAGCGAGCGCTGAGCCGCACCGACGCCCTGTTCTGCGCCGTCGCCGCGCGCGACCAGCCGCTCGTTGACGACCTCGTCCGCCTCGGGCCGACGGAGTGGATCGAGGCGGGGGAGTACGAGGACGACTTTTGCTACCACGCCTTCCTGAGCCGCATCGTCGCGCCGGCGCCTGCCGAGTCGCTTCCGCCAGCGGACGGCCTTCTGGATCGGTTTGAGGCGGCGTTACAGGGCGACTCGACCCCTCGGCTCGACATCTGCCGTGCCCTCGACGCCGACGACTCCGCCGCTTTCCGCGCGGCCTTCGACGACCTGCTCGTGGAGCGGGAGGCGTGGGGCGAGGAGCTCTACCCCGACCGCCGCGACCAGCCGCTCTTCCTCGTCGCGCGGTACGCGTTCGTCGAGGGCCTCGCGCTGCTCGCGATCGCAGACGCGCGGGAGTGGCCGATGCCCGACGTCTACGCGTTCTGTCCGGAGCCCGGCCGCCTCCGCCCGACGGAGACGCCTCCCGCCGACCTGTTCCTCGATGTGGTGCCGTTTATCCGAGAGAGCCGGCGGCGGCGCGGGCGGCCGGCCGGCCCCCTGGCCGCCGCCGGCCCCCGCCCCCCCCCCCGGGGCGCTGTGCCCGCGGGGCCGGGGGG
>JAAXJP010000085.1 GCA_012269805.1 Rubrivirga sp. | reverse complement strand
ATCAAGAAGAGACCGTTTGGGAGTTTGGAAGGGGGGCGCGGCCGCCGATAGAGGGAGGAGACCTCCGCCTCGACCCCGCTCCCCCATGACCCGACGCCTCCTCCTGCCGCTGCTCACGGCGGCCCTGTTGATCCCGCTCTCCGGCTGCGACGAGACCGGCCCGATGCTCTCGCTTGACGAGGGCGTCGCCGTCGCCGTCGACGACGCCATCCTCGCCCGCGAGCAGGGCGACTACGACACGGCCACGGACCTGCTGTACCGGGCCCTCGAAGCCGAGCCCACGAACGCCGTCGTCCGCGTCGAGCTGTCGACGACGCTCCTCCAGCGCGAGGGGATCGACCTGTTCGACATCGAGCGGATCGGCCAGTACCTCGAGACCGCGGGGATGGGGCGCACGGCCCAGCCGGCCTCGGCCCGCAGCTCGGCCACCTGCGCCTACGCCGGCGACCCGACGGCTGTCCAGTTCGACCCGACCGAGTACGAGGGCTTCGACGAGCTCGTCCTGAGCATCGAGGTGCTCGAGGAGGTGACGGAGACGCTCGACGGCGTCCTCCCCGCGGCCGTCGAGGACTTCGCGCTGTGCGGCTCCGTCGTCGACGGCGAGCTGGTGTACGACCAGGCCGGCGCGATCGTCGACCTCCGGGCCCGGGGCCTTACCGACGAGCAGGCCGCGCAGGCCCTCGCCGTCGGCGCCCTCGCCCGGTTCGTCGACGCCTACGTGACGGTCACCGAAGAGCTCGCCGACGAGACCGCGTGGTACCGCCTCGCCGACGGCTCGATCGGCATCTGCGCCGCTGACGAAGAGGCCGCCCGCACGAAGGCCGAGGGCGCCATCCAGGGCATTGGCGAGGCCATCCTCTCGCTCGACACGCGCGCGGCGATCCTCGGCGCCGGCGCGACCGTGGCCGCCGAGATCGTCGACACGGCGCTCAGCATCTACGGCGAGCTCGAGCAGGACATCACGACCTACTGCGAGCTCTAGCACGCCCGCGTGGGGCCCAAGAGGCCCCGCGTTCTCGCGAGGCTCGCCGCCGCCGCCCGGTCCGCACGACGTCGGCCTTCGGGCCCAGGACCGGGCGGTCCGCGGCGCCCCACTCCCGCCACCTTGGTCTTCCCCCCGGCCCCATGACCCGTCTCCTCCTCGCTGCGCTCGCGCTCTCGCTGGCCGTGCCAGCCGCCGCCCAGCCGCACGTCACGACCACGCGGGAGGCGCCCGCGGGCGGCACCGACCTCGCGAGCCTCGGCTCCGGCGGCGCCGTCGCGGCGACCCCGACGTTCGACTCGCCGTTCCTCTCGAACCCGGCCCACATCGCCACGGGCGGGTTCTCGCTCAACGTGATCGGCGTGACGGCGGGCGCCGGCGGCAACGTCTCGGAGGTGATGAGCTTCTACGCCGACGAGCTCAGCCCGGCGATGGAGGAGGGCCTCGAGACGATCCGTGAGGAGGACCCCGACCGACTGGAGGCGCTCTACGACGAGGCGCTCCGCATCGGCTCGCAGCCCAAGACGGCCGACCTCGGCGTCCTCGCGCCCTCGGTCCGCGCGTCGTTCGGGCCGGCCGCCGTCGGCATCGGCGTGTACGGCCAGTCGGTCACGCGCGGGCGGATCCGCGATGGCGGGGCCGGCATCCCGTACGTCGACCTCTACAGCCAGGCCGACCTCGCCGTGCCGGTGGTGGCGGGCGTGGACCTCGCGAAGACACCGCTCGGCGCCGCGCTCCCGTTCGGGCTCCGCGTCGGGGCCTCGGCCACGGTCCTCCAGCGCCGCGTGACGGCGAAGGCCGCGACCGTGGACGCGCTCGACCCCGACGACGAGAAGCTCTACGTTTTCCGCGGCAACACCACTCGCTTCGCGGCCGGCCTGTTCGCCACCGACGTGGCCGTCCGCGGGTTCGACGTCGGGGCCGAGGTCTCGAACGTCGGCGGCGGGGTCGACTACGCCTTCGACCGGTCGATCGCCGTCGCGGGCTCTGACGACATGGCCGACGACCTCGCCGAGGTGGCCGCCCTGGAGGCCCGCTTCGACGGGCGCGAGGCGGCGCCGGTCGTCCGCGTGGGCGTGGCCTACCGGCTGCCGGCGTTCCAGTCGTTCTCCGGCGCCGGCGTCGCGGTCGACTACACGACGGCCGCGACGTCGGACTACGACCAGTCGCTGCAGGCCGGGCTCCGGGCCGGCGCCCACGTCCGCCTCGGGCGGGTCCTCGAGCTCCGCGGCGGCGTGAGCCAGGGGATGCCGTCGGCCGGCGCGGCGCTCGTCACGCGCGTGGCGCGGTTCGAGTACGCGACGTACGGCGTCGAGGACGGCCGCCTGCTCGGCCAGCTCCGCCGCCGCAACCACGTCGTCCGCGTCCGCTTCGGGCTGTTCTAGGAGGCCCTTTGGACGAGGGAATGGCAGAGCGCCCGGGCGGCCGTCGTGGTGGCCCGGGCGCTCCCCTTTTTCCTTCTCCGCAGCCCGGTTCCCCTTCTTCGCCCCAGACTCACACGTTCCAGCCCTCTGGCGGTTGGCCCGCCGGGGGGACGCTCCGTAGGTTCTTGGGCTCCGCTGCCGCGCACAGGTGCGCCGTGGCCGGACCCTCCCCCGAGATTCCCGCGCGACTATTCCGCGCCGACCGATGGCCCGCAAAGATCAGCTCACCGGCAAGAAGCCGATGTTCGGCAACCACGTCTCGCACTCCAACAACAAGGTGCGGCGGCGGTTCAACGTGAACCTGCAGAAGAAGCGGTTCTACGTGCCCGAGGAGGACCGCTGGGTCACGCTCCGCGTGTCCGCGCAGACCCTCAAGACGATCAACAAGAAGGGGATCTCGGCCGTCCTGAAGGAGGCCCGGGCCAAGGGCACGTCGCTCGTCTAACCCTTTCTTTCATCCTGTAGACCCCCGAGACGATGGCAAAGGGCAAAGACGTCCGCCACCAGATCACGCTCGAGTGCACCGAGGCGCCCGGCACCTCGCGCTACTCGACGATGAAGAACCGCCGCAACACGACGCAGCGGATCGAGCTCAAGAAGTACAACCCGGTCCTCCGAAAGCACACGCTCCACCGCGAGATCAAGTAGCGCCGGCACCTGCCGCGCCCGCTCTCCGTTAGAGGCCCGACCCCCGCGCGCGGCTCCGCGCGCACTCTCAGACCCCCACTCCCATGGCGAAGAAGGTTTCCAAGAACCAGCGGACGAACCGCGGTGCCGGCGTCGAGGCCAAGCAGATGGCGAAGATCATCGTGGCCTCGAAGAAGCAGAACGGCCAGTTCGAGTTCCGGTCCAAGATGGTCGAGGCCGGCAACGTCCAGGACGAGCTCAAGTCGGCCCAGGCCGCCTAGCTCGGCCCCGGCCGACACGCCCTCACGGGGCGGCCTCTTGGGAGGCCGCCCCGTTTTTTGTGCCGCTCCGCCCGCCTCGGCGGTGGGGCGGCCGAGGCGGGGTCAGCGGCGCTGGCGGAGCGAGAGCCAGTAGCCCACGCGGTCGTCGCTCGGCCACGTGAGCCACGCGAACGCGAACAGCGTCGCGCCGAAGGCGAGCGTGAGGAGCTCGCCGGTGAGGAACGCCCCGACGGCGCCGAGGATGGCGGGGAGCTCGGCCGTCGCCAGCGCCGGGATCCCGAACGAGCGGATGAGGCCGGCGGCCTCGGCGTCGGAGCCGGCCTGGAGCAGCCGCCCCTCCATCGCGCGGAAGAGCGCGAACGCCCCGGCCGTGGCCGCGACGGCGACGAGCGCGACGCCGTAGAACACGAGGTCCCGCGACTCCGCCAGTGGCGCGTCGCCGGACGTCGCGGCCAGCCAGCCCATCACGGCCATGATCGCGAGCGCGCCACCGCAGATGCCGAGCCAGAGGATCCGGAGGGTGGAGGCGGAGGGGGCGGCGTCGGGCATGAGAAGCAGCGGTGGACGCCGGAAGGTAGGACGACGTGTATCTTCGATGCCCGGCCGCGAGACGGCCCTCGGGGTGTGGCGCAGCCCGGTTAGCGTGCCTGCTTTGGGAGCAGGAGGTCGCGGGTTCGAATCCCGCCACCCCGACACACGGTGAAGAGCTCGACGAACCGGACGCCCGGCCGCCGGGGCCCGATCGCCGACGGGAGAGCGCGGGGGGGCGGCCCCTATCTTCGAGGGCCTCGACCCGACTCTCATGAAGCACCTCTCATGAAGCACGCCGTCTGTCTCGCCGCCGCGGTCCTGCTCGCCGGCTGCGAGCTGAGCGCCCAGCCCGAGGGCCCGTCGCCGACGGCGACGACGGACGGGATCGAGGTCGCCTCGGCCCAGGACTCGACGCTCCGCGACCTCCTCGGCCAGTACACGACGGTCCGCCTCGACGCCGACCTCTCGGGCCTCAGCGACTCGACGCGGGCCATGCTCCCGCATCTGGTCGCCGCAGCGCGCGCCATGGACGACGTGTTCTGGATGCAGGCCTACGGCGACCGCGACTCGCTCCTGACTGGCCTCTCCGAGGCCGCCCGCCGCTACGCTGCGATCAACGTCGGGCCGTGGGACCGGCTCGACGGCAACGTGCCGTTCCTGGCGGGCGTCGGCGAGAAGCCGGCCGGGGCGAACCTCTACCCGGCCGACCTCTCGAAGGACGACCTGCTGGCGGCCGCCGACCTCTACCCCGAGCGCGACCTGACCGGCCTCTACACGCTCGTCCGCCGCGTCAACGGTCAGCTTGTCGGCGTCCCCTACCGCGAGGCGTTCGCCGACGAGTTCGGGCGGGCCGCCGCGCACCTCCGTGCCGCCGCCGACCTCGCTCAGGACTCGAGCCTCGCGCGCTACCTCCGCCTCCGCGCTGACGCGCTCCTCACCGACGACTACCAGCCGAGCGACCTCGCCTGGATGGACATGCGGACGAACCCGCTCGACGTCATCATCGGGCCCATCGAGACGTACGAAGACGGGCTCGCGGGCTACAAGGCCGGCGCCGAGGCCTACGTCCTCGTGAAGGACCAAGCGTGGAGCGAGCGGCTGGCGGGCTACGCCGAGCTCCTCCCGGCCCTCCAGCGCGGCCTGCCCGTCCCGGACGCGTACAAGACCGAGTCGCCCGGGACGGACGCCGACCTCGGGGCCTACGACGTCGTGTTCGTGGCCGGCGAGGCGAATGCGGGCTCGAAGACGATCGCGATCAACCTCCCGAACGACGAGGCCGTCCAACTCCAGAAGGGCAGCCGCCGGCTTCAGCTCAAGAACGTGATGCGGGTCAAGTTCGACCGGATCCTCCGGCCCATGGCCGAGGTGCTGATCCCCGAGGACCAGCGGGAGCTCGTGACGTTCGAGGCCTTTTTCGGCAACACGATGTTTCACGAGGTGGCCCACGGGCTCGGGGTCAAGACCACGATCGACGGCGCCGGCACGGTCCGCGAGGCGTTGCAGGACCGGGCGAGCGCGTTGGAGGAGGGCAAGGCCGACGTGCTCGGGCTCTACATGGTCCAGCAATTGATCGAGCGCGGCGAGTGGGACGAGGCCACGCTCGAGGAGCACTACGTGACGTTCGTGGCCTCGATCTTCCGCTCGATCCGGTTCGGGGCCGCCTCGGCACACGGGCGGGCCAACCTGGTCCGGCTCAACGTGTTCGAGGAGATGGGCGCCGTCGTGCCCGAGTCGACGCCGGAGGGCACCGTCTGGCGCGTCGTGCCGGAGCGGATGGGCGCGGCCGTCGAGGCGCTCGCCCGACAGATCCTCACGCTCCAGGGCGACGGCGACTACGGCGCCGTCGACCGGTTCGTCCGCGAGTACGGCCGGACGACGCCGACGCTCACGGCCTCCCTCGACCGCGTCGCCGAGGCGGGCATCCCCGTCGACGTCGTGTTCGAGCAGGGCGAGGCGGTCCTGGGCCTCGAGCCTGCCGACCCGTTGCCGCCCGCGACGCGCTGAGACCGGCGGGGGCGGGAGTCCCCGACCATCGTGCCGAAACCACGCTTCTTTCCTCACGCCTCCCGGGCATGCGTCTCCAAGACCTCACCGTCGTCGTCCCCACGAAGGACGAGGCCGACAACATCGGCCCGTTCCTCGACAGCCTCGACGACCGCGTCGGCCTCGTCGTGGTGGACGCGAGCGACGACGACACGCGCGAGATCATTCGCCGGCGGCGGCCGGACGCGGTCGTCATCGAGGACTCCGGCACGATCCCCGAGGCCCGGCAGATCGGGTTGGAGCGGGCCGCGACCGAGTGGGTCCTCTTTACCGACGCCGACATGTCGTTCGGCGGCGACTACTGGCGCGAGTGGGAGGCGCTGGACGTGAGCGAGAACGTCGGCGCGGTCCAGGGCGCCAAGCTCTCGGCCGACGACGAGTACCGGACGTACTACAAGCTGTTCTCGTTCGGCATCCGGGTCCTCTCGTGGCTCACGATCCCGGGCGGCTCGGGCTCGAACATGATCCACCGCCGGCGCGCGCTCCTCGACGCCGGTGGCTTCGACCCCGCGCTCACGGCCAACGAGGACATCTACGCACTGTGGAGCGTCCGGAAGGCCGGCTGGCGGGTGATCTACGCGGGCGGCCTCAAGGTGTACGAGCGGGACCACCGGCGGCTGGAGCAGGGGCGTCTCAAAAAGACGCTCCACGGCTGGGTCCGCCCCCTCATGCTGTTCACCGGCCTCGGCGACGACCGCGTCCGCGAGTCGAGTTGGGGCTACTGGAAGGAGGACGAGCCGGCCCCCGAGAAGGGCGAGGGGTAGCTCCGCCTCAACGCCGAGGCGGGCGGGGTCAGCCGGCGGCGTCGCGGAGCCGGTCTTCACCGAGGGCCTCCTGCCGGCCCCGCCAGAGCGGGGCGCCGTCGGGGCGCGTGCGGCGGTCGCAGTAGACCTCGAGCTTTGTCCCCTCGGGGTCTTGGAAGTAGCACTGCCACGCGATCTGCGCCTCCTGAAGGTCCGTCTCGACGCCCATCTCGCGGAGCCGCTCGACGACCCGGAGCAGCTCGGCCTCGTCGTCGACCTCCCACGCGAAGTGGTCGAGCCGGCCGGTCGGGCCGGGCGCCGACCCGTCGCGGGCCTGGCGGAGGACGAGCCGGTGGTGCATCCCGTCGTCGGCGCCACCGGGGATCGGCTGGGCGTCGGTGAGGAAGGCGTAGTGGCTCGTCTCGTCCGTGGCCCGCTCGCGGACGGTCAGGCCGAGGGCGCGCGTGTAGAACTCCGTCTGGCGGTCGAGGTCGGCGACGTCGAGGCGGAGGTGGCCGAGGCGGGCGGGCATGGAGTCTTGGGTGGGGTCCACGTGCGGGATGGGCACACGCACGCCACGGTTCCAGACTCGCTCGACACTGGGGGATCCCGCGACCCCCGTTGCCCTCTCGCTACGCTGCCAGCGCGAGGGCGAGCCCGAGCGGCAGCAGCGCCGCGACCACGACGAACGCCAGGAAGCCAAGCTGCGGCCACGCGACCGACCGCAGCTGCGGGCCGGCGGGGACGATCTCGTACGGGGCTTCGACGGGCGGAGGCATCGGTCTCGGGGACGGGCGTGGAATAGACGCCGCTCGGGTGACAGGAGTTACGTCAGGTATCGGGCCCGGAGCCCCAAACTTGACCGGCTCCACGGAGTCTTGGCGGCCCCTCGGCCGCCCATTCGCAGTTCGCCGGTTGTCCGGCCCGGGAGACCGGCGTCGTCCTACGACACGGGCCTCGGATGGCGCTGGAGGGCACGGGGCGTCCATGCCACCATCGACGGCCAACTCGGCGCCGGTGATGAAAGAGGCGTCGGCGGAGACGAGGAACGCGACGGCGGCGACCTCGGTGGCTCTGGGGCGGCCGAGCGCCGTGAATGACGCCGTCGTCACGGCCATCGGGTTCTCGTCCAGGTCGGCCGGGTTCCTGTCGGCGTCGATCGGGCCCGGGTGGACCGTGTTGACGGTGAGCCCGCGCGCGCCGAGCTCCTGCGCGACCGACCTGGCGAAGAGCGGCGCGGAGGTGCGTCGCGGCCTCGCGGATGGCGACGAACGGCCCGCTCCGCGACGGCGTTGACCATCGGGCACCCCGGCGACGGCCCGTAGCAGACGGACTCGGCCGCCTCCTAGCCGGGGTCGGCGTACCGGCCGAGGACGACGAGGAACAGCCCGTGCTTGTCGCCGACCGTGCCGGAGAGACTCGACCGGCTAAGCCCGTGGCGTGCACGAGGAGCTGGACGCTCGTGGCCCTCTAGCCGCTGGACCACGCGTTGGGTCGCTTCCAGGACGGCGTCGGGGTCGAGCTGGCGGGGCGGGACGGGAGACCGCTACTCGGCCTCGATCGGTGCCTCGGCCTCGGCGTGCGCGTCGCCGAGGGGGTCCGGGTCGAGGTCGTCGCGGAGCGTGTCGAAGAGGAGGTCCCGGGCCTCCTCCGGCGTCTCGGCCGCGAGGAGCGCGTCGACGGTCGCGTCGGACCGGACGAGTTGGGCCGTGACCGCGAGGTGGCGGAGGTAGGCCTCGGGGGCCATCGCAGCCGGCACGAGCAGGACCACGAGCACGCGGGCTGGCTGCCCGGCGTGCGGAACGCGGGCGCCCTTGGGGCACACGCCCACGAACGTCTGCGGCACCTCGACCTCGCCGACGTGGGCGTGGTAGAACACGACGCCCGGCATGATCTCCGGCGCGTCGCCCGTGTCGTCGGCGGTGAGGCGGGCGGCGAGGGCCGCGGCCGTCCGCGGCTCGTGGGGGAAGCCGCCGAGGAGGATCCGCCGGAGGAGCGGTTCGGGCGCGTCGGGCGTGAGGTCGAGCGCGACGTGCGACGCCGGGAGGCTCAGGTCGTCCACGCCGTCGCCGTCGAGGGCCTCGGCCAGGAGCGGGACGACCTCGGCCTCGGAGAGCGTTACCGAGAGGAGGTCGACGTCGGGGTAGCGGCGGGCGAGGACGCGCGGGAGCCGCTGGAGCGCCGGCCGCCACGCGACCGTCCCGCGCCGGACGCCGACGAGCGCGAGCACGTCGCCCGTCTGGACCACGTCGTCGAGCACGCGAACCGACCAGCTGTCGACGGTCATCAGCTCCATCGTCACCTCGGGGCGCGTCGCGGCGAACCGGCCGTCGACCTCGAGGGCGTCCGCCTCGGTCGTGATGACGAGGAGGCGGAGCCCCTTTTGCGCGGCGAGCAGCTTCATCACGCGGACGGCCCGCCCGAACCCGGCCTCGCGGTAGACCTGCGGCGGGACGAGCACGACGAGCCGCTGGGCCGCTGCCAGGGGGGACGACAGCCGGGCCACGATGGCCATCGCCCGGCTCTCCTCGAGGACCCCGTCGATGACCTGCCCGAACACGAGGGCGCCGGGCGAGAGCTGGCCGTTCCACCCGGCCACGACCTCCGAGGCCCGGAGCTCCCGCGCGCCGCGGACGATCCCGCGGACCGGGTTGTCGTCGATCCGGACGGTCGGCGAGACGGGCACGCTGGCGGCCGTGGCGTGGAGGACGGCCCGCTCCATGAGTCGCTCGGCCGCGGCCACGTTCGCGGCCTCGTCGGGGCCGCCGCGGGCGACGGCGATGGGGTAGACCGGCTCCTCGCTCTGCGGGCTCCGCAGGAGGAGCGCGAGCTCCATGAGGTCCTCGGCCGTCTCGGGGTTGGCGAGCGGGACGAGGATCCGCTCCGGCGCCTCGGCCGGCTCGTACGGCTCGTCGGCCTCGGCGAGGGCCACCTTCCGCCCGAACGCCTGCACGAGGCTCGGCCCGATCAGGCACGTCAGGACGATGACGAGGACGACGGCGTTGACGACGGTCTGCGAGAACAGGCCGATCTCGAACCCGATGAGCGTGACGGCCAGTGTCGCGGCAGCCTGCGGGAACGTGAGGCCCGCGACCGTCCCAGCCTCGTCGCGTGAGAACCCGAAAAACGGGACCCCCAGGACCGCCGCCCCGCCCTTGCCGACGACGACCAGCGTCGTGAACAGGAGGGCGTACGTCCACACCTGCAGCGAGCCCAGCACGCGGACGTCGACGAGGAGGCCGACCGAGACGAGGAAGAACGGGACGAGGATCGCGTCGCCGACGAACCGGAGCCGCGTCATGAGCGGGCTCCGCTTCGGGATCAGCCGGTTGAGGGCGATGCCGGCGAGGAACGCGCCGATGATCGGGGCCAGCCCGGCCAGCGACGCCGCCCACGCCGAGAGGAACACCGAGGCGAGCAGGAACGCGAACGCCGCGTCGTCCTCGCGCCGGACGCGCCGGAAGAACGCGCGCGCGGCCTTCGGGAGGAGCCACAGCACGGCCGCGGCCCACACGACGGCCTTCGCCGCGAACGTCAGCCAGAACGACGGCCCGGCGTCGCCGCCGACGATCCCCTGCACGACGGCGAGGACGAGCAGCGAGAGGAGGTCGGTCACGAGCGTGGCCCCGGTCGCGACCACGAGCGCGCTGTTCTTGGCCACGCCCAG
>JAAXJP010000360.1 GCA_012269805.1 Rubrivirga sp. | reverse complement strand
GGTCTACGCCTACACCGGCGGCGCGCACGGCAACACGTACTTCCTCCCGCTCACCTTCGACCTGGCTACCGGCGAGGCCGTCGGGCCCGAAGACCTGTTTGCCGCGGGCACGCCGTGGGCCGACACGCTCGCGGCGCGAGTCGAACGCGACGTCGTCCGCCAGCTCGGGGGCCGCGGCGGCCTCTTCGCCGACGGCCTCGACCCGATCCGAGGGGGACGCGTCGACCTCACGCTCGGGCCGGACTCCCTCGCGGTCCACGTCCCGCCGTACCAGCTCTCGTCGTACGCCTCCGGCCCGTTCCACGTCGGCCTGCCGCTCAGGGCCGTCTCGGCGTTCGCGCGGCCGGGCGGCCTCCTCGCGCGGGTCATGGGCGGCCCGGCCGTTCAGGCGCCGCCCGCGTCGCCGGATCGTACCCTCGGGGACGACTAGCCGCGCCCGCCCCGGCGGGGGCCCACGCGTCGCTCGCTCCCGCTGCCATGCCCCGCCTCGTCCTCTCCCTCCTCCTGGCCGCGTCGGCCAGCGCCCAGGTCGCGCCCGACCGCGACGTCCGGCTCGACGGCCAGTCGATCGTGGGCCGCTGGCACGCCGTCGAGGTCGTCGGCGACGCCGCGGCCACCGCCGACCTCCGGCGCGGGCAGCTCACGACGACGCTCGTCGTCAACCCGACCGGCCACGTGATCCTCCGCGGGACGGACCGGCGCGAGGGCCGCGGCGCGCCGTCGGCGTTCTCGGGCCGGATCGAGGGCGACCGCCTGCGCCTCGGCGAGCTGCCGGGCGAGGCCGAGGTGGCCCTGGTCGGCTGGCGGCTCCACCTCGTGGACCCCCGCGGCCGGCGGACGGTCTTCGAGCGCGAGCGCTAGCTGTACACCGCGAACTGGTCGCGCTTGGCGTGGAGGTTCAGCGCGATGGCCAACATCGTCGTGTTCGCCAGCAGCGCCGAGCCGCCGTACGAGATGAACGGCAGCGGGATGCCGATGACCGGCATGAGCCCGATCGTCATCCCGACGTTGATCACGATGTGGACGAGGTAGATCCCCGTCACGCCGGCGATGAACAGCCGAGGCAACGCGAACCCGGCTTGCACGCCGAGGCCGGCGAGCCGGATTAAGAGGAAGGCGAACACGATGAGCACCGTCATCGTGCCGATGAACCCGAACTCCTCCCCGATGATCGTGTAGACGAAGTCGGTCGAGTTTTCTGGGATGTAGGCCAGCTGCGTCTGGGTCCCGTTCGTGAACCCCTTTCCGAAGACCCCGCCCGAGCCGATCGCGGCCTTCGCCTGGATCACGTGGAAGCCGGCGCCGTAGCGGTACGCCTCCGGGTCGTCGAACGCCACGAGGCGGTCGACCTGGTGCGGCTCGAGCACGCGGAACAGCCCGAACCACGCCGCGATCGCGAGCGCGCCCACCCCGACGAGCATCAGCGCCGACATGGCCTTCGACCGCGTCCACAGGAGCATCCCGACGGTCGCGAGGCCGACGAAAAGGGCCGCGTAGAGGGGGTCCACGATCACGAGGTAGACGGCCGCGGCCGCGCCGCCCGCCAGCGCCATCCACGGGAGCGGGACGGCCCCGCTCCAGAACATCATGATGGGGATGAGCGCGAGGAAGACGAGGCCCGTCCCGGTGTCGTTCTGCATCACCACGAGCACGGCCGGGACCAGGATCAGGACCGCCGCGCCGAGGAGGTACAGCACGCTCCCCCGCCGGGCCTCTTTCCGTGACAGGAGCGCCGTCACGGCGAGGACCGTCCCCACCTTCGCGATCTCGGCGACCTGAAGGCCGACCGGCCCGAGGTAGAGCCAGCTCTTCGCGCCGTTCACCTCACGCCCGAACGCGAGCGCGGCCACGAGCAGGCCGAGGCAGAACACGTAGGCCGCGGGCGCCGCCTTCACGATAAACCGCGCGGGCAGCAGGAGGATGATCCCCATCGCCACGAGCGAGACCCCGAAGAAGGTCAGCTGGCGGTTGAAGTTCTGCTGGACCGACTCGAGCAAGAACTCGCGCGCCGGCCCGTGCGTCGCGCTGTAGATCGCCGTCAGCCCGATGCCGACGAGCGCCACCCAGAGCAGGAGGCTGACCCAATCGAGGTTCTTGTACCAGGGACGCATGGAAGGAAAGGCAAGGGGGATGGGGCGAGAGGGACGGGGCGAGAGGCCTCGTGCCCCATGCCCCGTTCCTCGTCCCCTAGATGCGGCCGACGGAGCGCTGAGCGCGGACGAACGGGATGAGCGCGTTCCGCTGCGGCGACACGATCCGCCCGCGGAGGTACTGCTCGATCATGAGCGAGGCGATCGGGGCCGCCGTCGTCGAGCCGTAGCCGGCGTTCTCGACGATCACGCCGACCGCGACCTGGGGATCGTCGACCGGGGCGTAGGCGATGAAGACGGCGTGGTCCTTGCCGCGCGGGTTCTCGGCCGTGCCCGTCTTGCCGGCCACGGTGATCTCGGCGAAGTCGCCGGCAGCGGGGATCTGCGCCCGCCGCGCCGTCCCGTTCCTGCCCGCGGCCGCCCTGCGCGCCCGTCCGCG
>JAAXJP010000408.1 GCA_012269805.1 Rubrivirga sp. | reverse complement strand
TGGTTGCCCGGCCCGTTCTATTTCGCCGCGGCGTTCTCGCTGTTAGTGGCGCTCGCGTTCTTCGTCTTCAGTCGTACCGGCCCCCGCTAGCCCTCGCCCCCCATGCGCTCTCGCCTCGCCCCGCTCCTCGCCCTCGCGCTCGCCGCCCCGGTCGCCGCCCAAGAGGTCATCGACCCGGTCGTGGCGGAGGCCAGCGGCCTGTCCTTCGCGGTGTTTCTCTCGACCCTCCTCTACGGCGCCATCGGCATCCTGATGTGCGTGCTGGGCTACGTCGCCTTCGACAAGGTGGCCGGGCTGAACCTCAAGCACGAACTCGTCGAGGACCAGAACACGGCCGTCGGGATCATGCTGGCCGGCGCGTTCATCGGGATCGCGATCGTCGTGGCCTCCGTGATGCTGTCGTAGTGGACGTTGCGCCCCCCGTCTCCGACCTTGTCCGCCTCGATCCCGAGGCGGGCGGGGACGGGCGCGCCGGGCCGCCGCCGGCCCTCACCGCCGCCGGCCTCACGCGCCACCAGACGCGCGTGCTCCTCGCGGCCGTCCTCGTCGTCGCGACGTGTGGGATCCTCTACGAGCTCGTCGTCGGGACGCTGGCGTCGTACCTGCTCGGTAACTCGGCCCTCCACTTCTCGCTCACGATCGGCGGGTTCATGACGGCGATGGGGCTCGGCTCGTGGGCCGCCCGCGCCGTGAAGGGCGACGCGCTCGTGTGGTTCGTCGGCGTCGAGCTGGCCGTCGGGCTCGTGGGCGGGCTGTCGGCGGCCGTGCTGTACGCGGCGTTCACGTACACGCCGCTCGTCCACCTCGCGATGGGCGCGGTGATCCTCGCCATCGGCGCGCTCGTCGGGCTCGAGATCCCGCTCGTCACGCGCCTGCTCGGCGGGCCGGGGCGGATCTCGGCGTCAGAGCTGAAGGACACCGTCGCGGGCGTCCTCGCGGTCGACTACCTCGGTGCGCTCGTGGCGTCGCTCGCGTTCCCGTTCGTGCTGCTCCCGGTGCTCGGCGTGGTGCGGACGGCGTTCGTGACGGGCTTCGTCAACCTCGTCGTCGTCGTGTTTTGCCTCCGGGCGTTCCGGCGGGAGCTCGGCGCGGCGCGGCGGCGCGCGCTGTGGGGGGCGACCCTGCTCGTGGCATTCCCCCTGGCGGCCGGCGCCGTCGGGGCCGACCAGCTGGCGTCCGTGTTCGAGGAGAAGCTCTACCGCGAGCCGGTCGTCTACGCCGAGCAGTCGACGTACCAGCGGATCGTGCTGACGGCCAGCAACGGCGACGTTCGCCTGTTCCTCGACGGCGGCCTCCAGTTCTCGACGGCCGACGAGCACCGCTACCACGAGGCCCTCGTCCACCCGCCGATGGCGCTTGCGCAGCGCCGCGAGCGGGTCCTCGTGCTGGGCGGTGGCGACGGGCTCGCCGTCCGCGAGATCCTGAAGTGGCCGGAGGTCCAGTCCGTCACGCTCGTCGATCTCGACCCGGCCGTGACGCGCCTCGCGCGGACGCACGCCGCCCTCCGCGACGCCAACGAGCGATCCCTCGACGACCCGCGCGTGACGGTCGTCCACGACGACGCGGGCGCGTTTCTCGCCCGGCCCGGCGGCCCGTTCGACGTCGTGATCGTGGACTTGCCGGACCCGAACCACGAGAGCCTCGCCAAGCTCTACAGCCGCCCGTTCTACGAGCGCCTCCGCCAGCGGCTCGGCGTTGGCGGGACCGTCGCCGTCCAGGCGACCTCGCCGACCTTCGCGCGGGAGGCGTACTGGAGCATCGTCGCGACGGCCGAGGCCACGGGGCTCCACCCGGAGCCGTACCACCTCTACGTCCCCAGCTTCGGCGACTGGGGCTTTTTCGTGGGCTCGACGCACGCCGTCCGCCCCGACCGCTACCGGCTGCCGGCCGCCGTCGCGCCCCGCGTGATGACGCCCGCCGCCTTCCGCGCGGCCCGCTTTTTCGACGCCGACGTGGCGCGCGTCCCGGTCGAGGTCAGCACGCTCGACGACCCGGCGGTCCTCCGGTACTACCAGCAGGGGTGGGCGCGATGGGAGTAGAGAAGGCACGAGGCAGGAGGGATGAAGGATGGGGCGGAACGCACTCCGCGCCTCGTGGCCCATCCCCCTTGCCCCATGCCCCTGCCGCAGGCGGCCACCACCTGCTCGCCGACTTTTGGGTGGGCGATGCCGAGCCGCTTCGGTGGAAAGGGACCTGGGAGACGTTGCTCCCCGAGGCGTGCCGCGCGGCCGGGGCGACCGTCCTCGGCGCGCGGTTCCACCAGTTCCAGCCCGAGGGCGTGACCGGGATCGTGCTCCTCGCCGAGAGCCACGCGAGCGTCCACACGTGGCCCGAGGCGGGGCTGGTCACGCTCGACGTGTTCACGTGCGGCGCGCTCGACGCGGCGGCCATCGTCGAGACCGTCCGCCAGCGGCTGGCGCCGGTGCGGGAGCGCGTCACGGCCGTCGCCCGTGGCGACGTGGCGCAACCCGAGGCCGCCGCCGCCCGAATCCCCACCCGCCCCTACTCGGCGCCGAGGCGGGCGTAGCCG
>JAAXJP010000684.1 GCA_012269805.1 Rubrivirga sp. | reverse complement strand
CGGCCCCGGGGGCCCACCCGCCGGAGCCCGGCGGCGGGCTCGACGCCGTCGCGGGCTGCCCCTCGGCGAGGTCGACAGCGAAGAGCGCGTCGAGCGCGCGCCGCCACTCGCCGAGCCGGATCACGTCCTCCGCTTCGAGGAGCCCACGGCGGTCCGGCGCCAGCCCGAGCAGAAGCACGCAGTCGCGACCGACCGTCCGGAAGTAGGCGTCGACGAGTTCGTCGACCGGCTTGGGGTCCTCCTCGGCGTGCCAGAACCACCCGGTGCGGAACGGCATGTTGCACTCCATCGGCCGCCAGTAGCCGCCGGAGTCATTCCAGTGGGTCTCGGGGGCGGCTCCCCCCTCATTGCCCGAGTAGAGAACGTCCCGGCTGAACGCGACGATGGCTCCGGGCTGGCGACGCCGGATAAAGCCCTCCCATCGTCCGACATCGTACGTGTCGAGCTGGGCCTGGGTCACTCCGTCCCCGTGGGCGCCGTCGAGCCAGACCTCGAACACGCGCCCGTAGTTCTCCCCGACGTCCGGGCTGAGGAGCTCGCCCATCTGGGCGAGGTAGAAGTCGTTGTACGACGGCGTGCCCCACGAGGGCTCGCGCCGGTCCCACGGCGAGAGGTAGATCCCGAACTCGATCCCGACCTCGCGTGCCGCATCGGCCGTCTCGCGGACGACGTCTCCGGCCCCGCCTCGATACGGGGAGGCTGCGAGGGTGTGGCCGGAGTGCGCGCTCGGCCAGAGCGCGAAGCCGTCGTGGTGTTTGGCCGTCAGGATGAGGCCCCCGATCCCGGCGTCGTACGCCGCCTGCGCCCACTGGGTGGCATCGAGAGCGGTCGGCGCGAAGACGGCGGGGTCCTCTCTCCCCGTCCCCCACTCGCGCCCCGTGAACGTGTTGACGCCAAAGTGGATGAACGCCGTGACCTCCAGGTCCTGCCACGCCATCTGCGTCGGCGTCGGCGTCGGCCCGACCGACGGGATCGGGGGCGACACGAACACGTCCCCTCGATCCATCGGCTCCGGACCCAGGAGGTCGTCGGAGCACCCCAGGGCGAGGAGGGCACACGTCAGAGGGAGCCAGCGCATGGCGGAGGGGGAGGGGGCGCAACCTACACCGGGTCCGGTGGGAGTCGCTCTGGGCTGCCAGGAGGTCGAGGCGAGCAGAGTGACCCTAGGACTCAGCCGACGCCGGAGGGATGACCGGATTCACCCTCACGGCTCTCATGCGCGTGCTCGTCCTCGCCCTCCTCGCCCCCCTCTTCGCCTCTCCCGCCGACGCCCAGCTTGGCCGCGTCCTCGACCGCGCCAGGGACCGCGTCGAAGACGCGGTCCGCGACCGAGAGTCCGACCCGCCTCCCGCGGAGTCGGAGGCGGCGACGGCGTCGCCCGTGGCGTCCGAGTCCTCGCCCGCCCCCGTCGCGTCTTCCGGCCCGGAGCCCGCGCCCGTCGCGCAGCCCGGGCTGCCGGCCCCCGCTGCCGACCTGTTCGACCTCCTGATGACTCCGTTCGACACCGACTCCGGCCGGTTCCACACGCCCGCTCACGATCTCGGCGGCCTGTTCTTCGGCGAGGGCCCGGCCGAACTCGTCGTTCGCGACGCGACGGGCCAGGTGGTCGCGTCGCAGCGCTACGACGGAACGCCGTGGCAGGAGGCTCCCCGGTTCGTCGACCTCCGCCCCCGCCAGTCGCTCGTCTACGCCACGGAGCCCGCGCCGGGGTCCTACACGCTCGCGCTCGTCGTCGGCGGAGCCACGCTCGGGGCCGTCCCATTCACGCTGTCTGTGGCCACCGGTGGTGACGCGTTCACGCCCACGACGACGTGGTCGATCGAGGGGCCGTGGGCCACGACGGCCGTGCTCACGTTCGCCTCCGACGACCCAAGCGCTCCGCTCCGGGTCAACTACTGGGTGCTCGCGGACGACGTCCCTGGAGACCGGGTCCGGGTCCTGGAGCGGCTGTCCCGCGACGGCACCGAGGTCGAGACGGCCACCTGGTCCTACAACCCGTCGTTCGGGGCCCTCTACGCCCGCGAGGCCCGGTTCCGCGTCACGCGCGCCGACCTCGCCGACGGGACCTACCGGTTCGAGGCGGCCACCGAAGACGGCGTCCGGGTCCGAGCGTTCACGTTCGAGGTCGAGGGCGGCGACGTCGTCGGCCACCCAGACAGCGCGCTCGACACCCCGCGCGAGCGGTTCCGCACGCCGCGCAGTGCCACCCGGTACCGCGGTGGGTGGGGCGGCCTCGTCGACCGGTTCTGGGTCGACGCCGAGTAGCGCCGCGCGCTGGTAGGCCGCCTCCGCCAGCGCGGCGGGCAACGGAGGCGGGCGCCGCGTGTCCCTCGGGAAACCGCCGCCCGAGCCATGGCCCTCGCCCTCGTCGTCCTCGCCGCCGCGAGCACCGTCGCGCTCGGCGAGCGCCGCGCGCCGCGCCATCCCCTCCGCTGGCAGCGCGGGCCCCGGTAGCCTCCTCCGCCGCGGCGCCGCGGGGGGCCGGGGGCGGGGGGGGGGCGGCGGGGGGGGGGGCGCGGGCGGGGGGCCG
>JAAXJP010000524.1 GCA_012269805.1 Rubrivirga sp. | reverse complement strand
ATCCGGCACTCGCCCTCTGGCCCCGAGTGGGGGTACGGCGGCTCCGGCCCCGCCGACTGCGCCCGGTCCGTCCTCCTCGCGCTCACCGACGAGGCCACGGCCGACGCCCACTACCAGGCCTTCAAGGCCGACGTCGTCACCCGCGTCCCCCAGGCGGGCGCGGTCCTCCAGCGCTACGCCGTCCTCGCCTGGCTGGCGGCGCACGACGGGCCCTCCCGCCTCGCCGCCTGATGCCATCGACCGACGACACCCGCGCCCTCGTGCTCCGGCTCATGGACGAACTGGGGCGCGAGCTCCTCAGCGAGCCGCTCCAGAAGCGCGGGTGGACCTTCGGGTTCGACCGCGCCCGGAAGCGCCTGGGCGTCTGCCGCGTCCGCCAGAAGCGGATCACCCTCTCGGCCCACCTTTCAGCATTGCTCCCCGCCGCCGAGGTCGAGGACACCGTCCGCCACGAGATAGCCCACGCCGTCGACGCCGAGCGCCGCGGCCGCTCCTCCCACGACCGGACATGGAAGCGGATCGCCGCCGCCTGCGGCGCCCGTCCCGACCGCTGCTTCGTCGGCGACCTCCCCGACGACCCCTCGGCCCCCTACGGGGGGCGGTGCCCGTCGTGCGGCGCGTCCTACGACCTCTACCGCCAGCCGGTCCACCCCCGGAGGTGCGCCCCGTGCGCCCGCGCCGGGCGCCCCGCGTACCTCCGCGTCGTCCACCGCGCGTCGGGGCGCGTAGTCTGGCCCGGCGGTGACGAGCCGGGCCCCTACGGCGGGTCGGCCGGAGTCGCGGCCAGGTGCCCGGGCTGCGGCGCGACCTACCGCCGCGCCCGCCGTCCCCGACGGGCCACCGCCTGCGCCCCGTGCTGCCGCCGCTACGCCGCCGGCCGGTTCGACGACCGCTTCCGCCTCCGGTACAGCCGCCCGTAACCCGGCGCCCGCAGGTCCATCGTCGTCAGCCTTGAGGCCCGGATCGGCGACGATGCCGACCCAGGCGGCGCGGGCGGAACGCAGCTGGCGGGATAAGGGGTGACGTCTCGCTGGCAGCGACCGGTCGTATCTCTCCAGCACGCGGCACCGACCGAGATGCATGTGAGAAGCCCCGACGACCTCGCCCCCGAGGCGCTCCAGCGCGCCGCATCGGAGGCGCTCCGCCGCGGGAGGTACCCCCTCCCAGCGGACGCGCTCCCCACCGCCGACATCGAGCGCGCGGTCGAGGCCGGACGGCTGGCCGTAGGTCCCGAGGGCATCACGGTCTCGGATCCGGCCGAGCTCCACGACCGCCTCGTTCATGAGGTCGCCACCCGGGCCGCCGCCGCCTGGCCCGACCTCGACGCGGCGCACGAGCCCCTGGACCAGTTCGCCCGCCTCCTCACGCTCTCGGACCTCCCCGACTCGCTCTGGACCCACCTGGCCCGGACCAGCTTCGCCGAGAACGGGCTCGACCTCTTCGACGTCCTGGGGGCGGCTGCCGAAGCCCCGAGGGACGACGGCCGGGCGCACCCGGCGGTCTGGACGCTCTACCCGCCCCTCGCCGAGGCACTCCCCGATCTCGACCCGGACCCGGTGCGCCTTGCCCGCGCCCTCGGGCCGGTGCTGGAGGCGGTCGGCGGCGCCGTGATGAACAACCTCATGCACGTCGCCGTCGAGCGCCTGGCGGCCACCTCCCCCATGCGAGCTCGGGGGTTGATCGCGGCGTTCGCCCGGCGCCCCGAGCGTCCGTCGGTCCAGCTCGTCGCCAACGCCCTCGTCGGGCTCGGGGGCGGAGAGCCCGCCGCGGCCCCCCGCCGCGCCCTCGACCTCTCCCGCTCGGACGTCCCCCCGCTCCGGCACGCAGGCGCGTCCGCGCTCGGGTGGCTCGCCTACCACCCGGGGGACCCCCGCCTCGCGGCGACCCTCCTCCGCCTCGACGAGATCCGATCAACACCCCCCGACGATTCCGACCTGCCCGTCGTGGCCCAGGCGCTCGGCGCCCTCGGCGGGGCCGATCCACCCGACCCCCCGCACCTCCAGGCCCGTCAGACCCTCGTCGAACTCGCACGTGATGCCGGCGACCGCGTCGGGTACGTCGCCGCCCGGATCGCGGCGCGCGTGTCGGGCGATGCGCCGGATGCCCCCTGGCTCCGCGACCTCCTCACCGCCCTCGCCCCCACCCCCGCGGCCCATAAAGGGACCCTCCGGTGGGTCGACCACGCGCTCTCGAACGCCCTCAAGGCAGACCCGCCGTGGGCCGTCGGGTACCTCCGACGCGTGGTCGAGTCGCGCCCGTACGCTCAGGAGGGCGACGACGACCGAATCGACGACCTCATCCCGATGACGGTCTCCTCGGCGGTCCGCGAGCACCGCCCTGCTCTCCAGGTCGAGGTCACCCGGTGGCTCGCCTCGGGCACCCCCGCCCTCCAGGCCGCCGCGGGCGACCTCCTCGCTTTCGGGCACGTCCCCGACGACGGCGCGACCCCGTTCCGCCTCGACGCCGCGGCGCGCGCGCGCCTCGACGCCCCCGCCCGCGCCGTAGTTGTTGATGAAGACCTGACCCGCCCGCAGT
>JAAXJP010000005.1 GCA_012269805.1 Rubrivirga sp. | reverse complement strand
GGCCGCCCCCGTCTCCGGGTCGGAGGCCGCCCCGGAACCCGACGCGGAGGCCGCGCAGCCGACCGCCGATGCGAAGGCGGCGACGGAGGCCAAGCCGGCCGAGCCCGCCGCCGAGGCCGCCCCCACCGAGGCGGTGGCCAAGCCGGCCGAGACCGCCTCGAGCGCCGAGTCGACGGAACCGACGGCGGAGCCCGCCGCCGAGGCCACCCCCGAGGCCGAGGCCAAGAAGGTCGGCGAGCTCGACGCGTCCGAGCCGACCCCCGAGGCCGACCAGGAGGGCGTCGTCCGCGCCAACCGCTACGGCCTGACGGGCACCAAGGTGCTCGGCAAGATCGACATCTCGGGCCTGGAAACCGGCCGCCGCCGCAAGCGCAAGCGCAAGAGCGACGGGACCGACTCGGCCCCGGCGCCGGGGGCCAAGGACGGCGGCAAGCCGTCGCGTGGCACCCCCAAGCGGGGCAAGAAGGGCCGCCGCGGCGTCGACCAGGACGAGGTCCAGAAGAACGTTCAGGAGACGCTCCAGAAGGCGTCCGGCGGTGGGAGCAAGCGGACCCGCCAGAAGCGCCGCCGCGCCCGCCGCGACGAGCGCGCCGCGATCCGCGAGGCCCGCCAGCAGGAGATGCTGGAGCAAGCCCAGACGCTCCGCGTCATGGAGTTCATCTCCACGGGCGACCTCGCCGAGGCCATGAACGTGCCCGTCAACGAGGTGATCTCGAAGGGCTTCGGGCTCGGCATGATGGTCTCCATCAACCAGCGCCTCGACGCCGACGCCATCACGCTCCTCGCCGACGAGTTCGACTACGAGGTCGAGTTCATGGACGACGTCGAGGAAGAGCTCGAGCTCGTCGAGGAGGACGCCGAGGAGGACCTCGTCCCGCGCCCGCCGATCGTGACCATCATGGGCCACGTCGACCACGGCAAGACGTCGCTGCTCGATTACATCCGGCAGGCCAACGTGGTCGCCGGCGCGGCCGGCGGCATCACGCAGCACATCGGCGCCTACCAGATCACGACCGACGAGGACAAGCAGATCACGTTCCTCGACACCCCGGGCCACGAGGCGTTTACCGCCATGCGTGCCCGCGGTGCCCAGGTTACGGACCTCGTCATCGTCGTCGTCGCCGCCGACGACGAGGTGATGCCGCAGACGATCGAGGCCATCAACCACTCCCGCGCCGCGGAAGTCCCGATGGTCATCGCGATCAACAAGATCGACCGCGATACGGCCAACCCGGACAAGATCATGGCCCAGCTCGCCGAGCAGGGCGTCCAGGTCGAGCAGTACGGCGGCAATGTTCAGTGCGAGCTGATCTCGGCCCTCGATGGGACGAACGTCGACTCGCTCCTCGAGAAGGTCCAGCTCGAGGCCGACCTGTTGGAGCTCACGGCCAACCCCGACCGCTACGGCGTCGGGACGGTCGTCGAGAGCCGGCTCGACAAGGGCCGCGGCGTCGTCGCCACGGTCCTCGTGCAGAACGGGACGCTGGAGGAGGGCGACGCCTACGTCGTCGGCCTCACGTCGGGCCGCGTCCGGGCCATGTTCAACGAGCGCGACGAGCGCGTGAAGGTGGCCGGCCCGGCCACGCCGGTCCAGGTCCTCGGCCTGAGCTCGGCGCCCGACGTGGGCGACCGGCTCATCGTGATGGAGGAGGAGCGCGAGGCGCGCGAGATCGCGTCGAAGCGCCAGCAGCTCATCCGCGAGCAGACGCTCCACCAGCGCCGCCACGTGACGCTCGCCGACCTCAGCCGGAAGATCAAGCTCGAGGGCATCACGAACCTCAACCTCGTCGTCAAGGGCGACGTGGGCGGCTCGGTCGAGGCCCTCTCGGACGCGCTCCTCAAGCTCTCGAACGACGAGGTCGCCGTCGACATCGTCCACTCGGGCGTCGGCGCGATCACCGAGTCCGACGTGATGCTGGCCGTCGCCTCCGACGCCGTCATCATCGGCTTCCAGGTCCGCCCGGTGGCCGGCGTCCGCGCCGTCGCCGAGCGCGAGGAGATCGACATCCAGCTCTACTCGGTCATCTACGACGCCATCGAGGACGTCCGCGACGCGCTCGAGGGGCTCCTCGAGCCGGAGGAGAAGGAGACGGTCACCTCGACCGTCGAGGTCCGCGAGACGTTCAAGGCCCCGAAGGTCGGCACGATCGCGGGCTGCTACGTCGTCGAGGGCAAGGTCGGGCGCGACGACAAGCTCCGGATCGTTCGCGACGGCGTCGTGATCTACCAGGGCCAGATCGACACGCTCCGCCGGTTCAAGGACGACGTCAAGGAGGTCGCCGCCGGCTACGAGTGCGGCATCACGGTCAAGAACTACAACGACATCAAGATCGGCGATCAGTTCGAGACCTACGTCGTCACCGAGGAGAAGCGGAAGCTCGCCGTCTAGAGGGCAGGAGGGACGGGGCGAGGGGCGTGAGGCTCCGTCGCCCCGTCCCCCCAGCCCCGAGCCATACCCCGCGTGCCCCCGGGGCCGTCGCCCCGGCCCCCGCGGGCGGCGGCTGCAGCGGGGGGGGGGCGGCCGCCGGCCGCCGGG
>JAAXJP010000606.1:1035-2543 GCA_012269805.1 Rubrivirga sp. | reverse complement strand
GAGCTGCTTCCGCTCGGCCGCGCCGGCCCGGTAGGTCGCCCACGACTCCGTCAGGCCGGACTTCAGGCTCGTCACGGCCCCCTCCGCTCGGTCGAGCGATGTCTGGATGTCGCGGTCCCACACGAGGAGGAGCGTCACGACGACGGCCACCAAGAGCACGATGAACGACCCGACGGGCTTGAGCACGCTCGTCAGCCACCCCGCGATGCCGAGGCCGAGGTCGCCGCTAAAGGCCGCGAGGTCGGTGTCGAGCTGGGCGTCGAACCAGCCGAAAAAGCAGGCCAGGAAGAGGGCGCCGGCCAGGGACAAGCCGGTGAGCGTGGGGAGAAAGACCGGCGTCTTCTGGCGGAGGAGGAGCCAGCCCCACGCGAGCAGCGCCGCGATGGGGAGGAGGACCGGGTAGCCGACGAGGCCGGACACGAGCGCCCGCGCCAGCGTCGCGCCGACGAAGCCGAGGAGGTTGTCGAACCGGTTGTCCCCGGGGTCGACGAGGTTCTCCCAGTTCTCGTCCGCCAGCCGGACGTCGTCGGCTGCCGAGAACGTGACGACGGCGAGGCCCGCCAACACGGCGAGCGCGAGGAGGAGGATGCCGAGGATCTCCTGCTTGCGCTGACGGGAGAACCCGGCCGCGGCCTTCGTCGACTTCGACGACGTCCGCTTCTTGCTTCGGGATCGGGTGCTGCTCACGGACGTGGGGGGACGAACGGCCGAGCGACGCGCCACGCGGTCGCGTGGAGCCGTCGTGAAGGTACGACAAGGTGGGCCGCGTCCGGTGCGGTGGCCCACGGGCGGGTTAGGGCGCCCCGGCGACGAGCTGGTTGTCGCGGTAGACGGGCACCACCTCAGAGGCGTCGAGGCGGGCACAGAGGGCCACGTCGTCGCCGGCGCCGAGGGCGACGAGCCGCCTCGTGTGGTCGGCCGTGAAGAGCGCGCGGGCGAGGTCGTCGCGGGCGCCGCGGTAGAGGCCGTGCGCGATCCGGGCCCCGTCGTCGAGCGGGGCCGCCGCGGCGCGCTCGGCGAGGCGGTCGACCAAGAGCCCGGCGCAGAGGGCGTCCTCGAGCGCCACGCGGCCCTCCCAGCCGGCGCACAGGACGACGGCGCCGAGCCCGTCGTCGAGCGCGCGCCGGAGGAAGGCCTCCGAAGCGGAGGCGTTGACGAGCGCGCCCATCGCGAGCCGGGCGGCGCCGCGCGCGCGGACGAGCGCCGCCGTCCCGTTGGTGGTCGTGAGCACGACGGTCTTGCCAGCCACGGCCGCCTCGGTGTACTCGCCGGGCGAGTTGCCGAGCGCGAACCCGGCGAGCTTCTCGCCGCCGCGCTCTCCCCCGAGGACCGACACGTCCCGGTCGAGCGTCGCCGCGAGGCGGCCGGCCTCGCCCTTGTCGGCGACGGGGATCACCGCGCGGGCGCCGCTCTGGAGCGCCGTCACAACCGTCGTCGAGGCCCGGAGAACGTCGACCACGAGGACGGCCCGGCCGTCGAGCGCGTCCGGGGCGAGGCCGGCCGGCGAG
>JAAXJP010000606.1:0-1025 GCA_012269805.1 Rubrivirga sp. | reverse complement strand
GTGTACGTCGCGTCGTTCGGCACGAACCCGAGCGCGACACCTTTCCCGAGCGTCGGCGACTGGCTCCCGCTCGTGACCACGCCGATCGCCTCGCCGTCGCCATCGACGATCGGGTAGCCGGCGCGCGGGATGCCACGGCCCTCGACCACGAGACCCACCAGCCTCCGCGGGATTCCGTCGGCCTTCTGGTGGACGAGCGCGTCGCGGCCCACGAAGTCGGCGGCGTCGGGCTTGACGACCCAGCCGAGGCCGGCCTCGAGGGGCGTCGTGTCGCGGTCGAGTTCGTGGCCGTAGAGGCAGTAGCCGGCCTCCAGGCGGAGCGTGTCGCGGGCGCCCAGCCCGGCCGGCGTCGCGCCGGCTTCGACGAGCGCGTCCCACGCGCGGCCGGCGGCCGCCGGCGCGAGGTAGAGCTCCAGCCCCTTCTCGCCCGTGTAGCCCGTGTGGGAGACGATCGCCCGCTCGGCGCCGAACACGGCGCCGCGCTCCATCGGGCGGAAGTGGTAGTACGGAATGCCCGAGACGTCGAGGCCGGTCGCCGTCTCGAACACGTCGAACGCCCGCGGCCCCTGGAGCGCGAGGAGGGCCCAGTCGTCGGACTCGTTCTCCAAGGAGGCGTCGAGGCCGGCCGCCTCCGCCTCGGCGGAGACGTGGGCCCAGTCGCCCTCGATGTTGGCCGCGTTGACGACGAGGAGGACGTCGTCGTCGGCGAGGCGGTAGACGAGGAGGTCGTCGACGGCGCCGCCGTCTTCGTCGCAGAGCACGGCGTACTGGGCCTGCCCGTCCGACAGCTTCGTCACGTCGTTGGTCACGAGGCGCTGGACGAGCGCGAGCGCGCCCGGCCCGCGGACTCGGAATTCGCCCATGTGACTCACGTCGAACAACCCGGCGGCCTCGCGGACGGCACGGTGCTCGTCGAGGATGCCGGTGTACTGGATGGGCATGTCCCAGCCGCCGAACGGGGCCATCTTGGCGCCCGCGGCGAGGTGCCGGTCGTGGAGCGGGGTGGTGCGGAGCGGGGCGTCGGA
>JAAXJP010000198.1 GCA_012269805.1 Rubrivirga sp. | reverse complement strand
CCTCCCGGCCGACGCGATGCTCCCCGCACTGCCCCCGTCGGCCCCGAGGCAGGGCCACCCGCGCTGGCTGCGGGCCCTCGGGCGCGGGATCCTGCGGGCTCTCGGCTGGCGGTTCGTCGGCGGCTTCGCCGACCGGCCCCGGCAGGTCCTGATCGGCGCGCCGCACACGTCGAACTGGGACGGCATCGTGGGGCTGGCCGCCGCCGCGGCGTGCGACGTCGGGGTCCACGTGTTCGCAAAGCGCCAGCTGTTCTGGGGCCCCGTCGGGTGGGGCATGCGGGCGTTCGGCGGGGTGCCCGTCGAGCGGTCGGCGCCGGGCGGGCTCGTCGGTCGGGCCGTCGCCGCGCTCACGGCCGGCGGCCCCGAGTTCGTGGCGATCACGCCGGAGGGCACGCGGAGCGCGGTCGAGCGCTGGAAGACCGGGTTCCACCGGATGGCCGTCGAGGCCGGCGTGCCCATCGCCGTCGTCGCCCTCGACTGGGGGCGGAAGGAGATCGGCGTCAAGGGGACCCTCGTGCCGTCCGGCGACCTCGACGCCGACCTCGGCGCCATCGGCGCGCTGCTGGCCGGGGTCGAGGGCCGGCGCCCGGCGCGCGCGACGCTCCCGCCCGCGGGCCGGCCGGCGCTCCCCGCTTCAGCCGGCGGCTGAGTCGGAGGTCTCCTCGGTCTCCCGCTTCGGCCCGCCCGCCTCGGGCTTCCCCTCGACGTAGTTGTGGAAGACGCGGCTCGTCGGGTACGCGAGGTCGACGTCGTCGCGCGCGGCGAACCGGTCGAGGATGGCCTCCCACACATCCTGCTCGCTTCCGCGCACACGGCGCGGCGCGACGAGGTAGCGCAGCGTGAGTTGGACGCCCTCCCCCACCACGCTCGTGTAGACCGTCGGCGTGAGCTTGGAGTAGAAGATGAAGTACTCCCGCGCGGCCCGGCGGAGTGTCCGCTCGGCGTCCTCGGAAAGGTGGTCGGCGCACTCGTGGGCCACGTCGAGGAGGATCTGCTTCGCCGCCCGCCAGTCGCTCTCGAACGTGACCACGACGGCCACCTCGTGCCACACGTAGGCGAACGTGCCCGTGTGGTTTGTGACCGAGTCCGAGAAGACCCACCCGTTCGGGACGTGGACGATCCGGCCGGTCGACTGGCCCGCGCCGGTCTTCGTCCCGACCTCGAGGAGCGTGAACTGGAACAGGCGCTGGTCGATCACGTCGCCCGTGTGGCTGCGGATCGTGATGCGGTCGCCAGTCGAGAACGGGCGGCGCCAGAGGACGAACGCCCACCCGGCGAGGTCGACGAGGGGGTCCTTCAGCGCGATCGCGACGCCGGCCGTGAGGAGGCCGAGGAACGTGCCAAGCGAGCCGATCGCGTCGGTCCAGATCCAGATCAGCGCGAGGAGGCCGACGACGGTCGCCGCGTACGTCGTCCCCTTCCGCCACTGGTACAGCCGGCGGGCGTCGTCGGTCGTCCGTCGCCGGACGACGCGGAGCACGGCCTGCCGGACCGCCCACACGACGACGATGAGGACCGCCGTCAGGATGAGGTCCCGGGTCAGCGTCTCCCCGAGGCCGAGGAGGTCGGCGATCGCGTCGGAGCCCCGGTCGAGCGAGAGCGGCCCGGGCGGCCGGGCGGCCGAGTCGGCGGGAGTCGGGACGGCGGCTTGGAGCACGAGGGCGGGCGACAACAAAAAGGCGGGCCGGCGGTGATACCCCCGGCCCGCCCCGTCGATCCGGAACGAATCGCCGGCTGCTACTCGACGGCCTCGACCGCGGCGCCGACCGGCTCCGCCTCGGCAATGAACTCGGTGAGGCAGCGCTCGCTGTACGACGCGTAGGTCGGCGCGACGACGCGGCCGTTGACGGCCAGCTTCGGCACCGACAGGCGGCCGTCCGCCGTCGAGAACGACGCGCCGACGGCCTCGGCCTGGGCCTGGATCCGCGTGAGGTAGCCCTGGAGCTGGGACTCGTCCTCGAGCATCGCCTGGAACGCGGCCCCGTCCATCCCGACGGCGTCGACGGCCGCCACGAGCTCCGGCATCGTCATGCCCCAGGTGTTGTCCTGGCGCCGGAACATCTCTTCCATCAGCTCAAAAAAGCGGCCCTGCTCCTGCGCCACGGTGAGCGCGATGGCCTGGCCCACCGACTCCTGGCGCAGCGGGTACGCGACGTAGAAGTACTGGGCGGCCTCCGGGTTCTCCTCGATAAACGGCGTCAGGACCTCCTCGAGCTCACGGCAGTGCGGGCAGTTCGGGTCGAAGACCGTCACCACCTTGACCTCGGCGTCGGAGTCGCCCAGGTAGGGGCCGTCCATGAACGGCGTGAGGTCGGCGATGGGGTCGATGTTCGGGTCGTAGGTGCAGGCGCCCGTGACGTCCTCGATCCGGCGCGGCGGGAGCTGCGTCTGGGGGTCAGCGCTCGCGGTCGGGTTGCCGGGCAGGTCGGCGCCGTTGTCGGAGCGGGCCGCGAGGCCGAACACGGAGGCGAGGAGGACGACGAAGCCGCCGAGCACGGGGACGTATGGGCGGAGCGCGGCGAGGCCGGTCGCCTCGGCGGCTTCGTCG
>JAAXJP010000351.1 GCA_012269805.1 Rubrivirga sp. | reverse complement strand
CGAGAGGGGGGGCAGGCCGGGGCGGGGGGCGGTAGGTTGAGGCCTCGCCCCTCCACCCCTCCTTTCGGATGACCCGCCGCCTCCCCCTTGTCCTGTCCGTCCTTCTCGTCGCGTCCGCGTGCCGCGCGCAGCGGTCGCCGACGTCCGACCCCGTGCGGGCCGAGCGCGGGATGGTCGTCTCCGCCGAGGTCCATGCCTCCGAGGCCGGCGTCGAGGTGATGCGCGGCGGCGGGAACGCCGTCGACGCCGCCGTCGCGACCGGCTTCGCCCTCGCGGTCACGTTCCCCGTGGCCGGCAACGTCGGCGGCGGCGGGTTCATGGTGATCCGCTTCCCCGACGGCACGGCCACGACCATCGACTACCGCGAGACGGCCCCGACCGGCGCCACGCGCGACATGTACGTGGATGACTCGACCGGCCAGATCCGGCCGGACCTCAGCCGGCGCGGGCACCTCGCGAGCGGCGTCCCCGGCGCCGTCGCGGGCCTCCTCAAGGCCCACGCGCAATACGGGCAGGCGCCCCTCGCCGACGTCATGGCCCCCGCCATCCGGCTCGCCGAGGGCTACCCGCTCAGCCGCGCCGAGGCCGAGCTGATGAACGCCTACGCCGGACGCTTCGAGGCCTACCCCGGGACCGTCCGCCACTTTACGCAGGAGGGGGGGTACGCGCCCGGCGAGACGTTCCGCCAGCCCGAGCTGGCCGCCGTCCTTCGCCGGATCCGCGACGAAGGCCGCGACGGGTTCTACCGAGGGGAGACGGCCGACCTGATCGTGGCCGAGATGGAGCGGGGCGGGGGGCTCATCGATCACGACGACCTGGCGGGCTACGAGGCCGTCGAGCGCGAGCCCATCACGGGCGACTACCGCGGTCACCGCGTCATCTCGATGCCGCCGCCGTCCTCGGGCGGCGTGGCGCTGATCCAGATGCTGGACTCCGTCGAGCCGTTCGACGTCGGCGCGCTCGGGTTCAACTCGTCGGCGACGGTCCACCTGATGGGCGAGGCCATGCGCCGCGCCTTTGCCGACCGTGCCGAGTACCTCGGCGACCCCGACTTTTCGGACATCCCGACCGCCGAGCTTATCGACGAGGCGTACTCCCGCCGGCGAATGGCCTCGTTCGACCCCGTCAAGGCCGACTCGAGCACGGGCGTCGGGGCCGGCCTGGAGGAGTCGATGCAGACGACGCACTACTCCGTCGTCGACGCGGACGGGATGGCCGTCTCCGTCACCACGACGCTCAACGGCGGGTTCGGCTCGCTCGTCGTGGTCGAGGGCGCCGGGTTCTTCCTCAACAACGAGATGGACGACTTCACGTCGGCCCCCGGCGCGCCCAACATGTTCGGCCTCGTCCAGGGCGAGGCCAACGCCATCGCGCCCGGCAAGCGGATGCTCTCGTCCATGACGCCGACGATCGTGGAGGACCCCGACGGCCGGCTGATGCTCGTGGTCGGGAGCCCCGGCGGCCCGCGCATCATCACGGCCGTCTACCAGACGATCCTCAACATCGTCGACCACGGGATGAACGTCCAGGAGGCCGTCGCCGCGCCGCGCGTCCACCACCAGTGGCTCCCGGACGAGCTGGACTACGAGAACCAGGGGCTCGCGCTCGACGCCGTCGTCGCGCTCCAGGAGCGGGGCTGGACGCTCGACGAGTCGGGCGGCTACTGGGCCCGCGTCGACGCCATCGAGGTCGTCTACGACGGGGCCACGTCCACGACCGACCCGTCCGGCCTCGACGACGTCTCCGCCGAGGCGGCCGGGCGCGTCCTCTACGGTGGCGCCGACCCACGCGGCGAGGACGCAGCCGTGGGCTACTAGCGGACGATCAGCACGCGTCCGCTGGCCACGCCGGTCTCGGTGACGGCACGGACCACGTAGAGGCCGGGCGCGAGGGGCGGCAGCCGCCAGTCGCCGTCCCCGACGAGCAGGCCGTCGTGGAGCACGGCGACCTCGCGGCCGAGCACGTCGTGGACGCCGACGCGGACGGCGCCTGCCCGGGCGCGGGCGAGACGGACGCGCGGCTGGGGTCCCGGGTTGGGAGCAAGGCGGAGGGCGAGACCGGTGCCGGCGTCTGCCTCGGTGCCCACGCCGAGGACGGCCTCGACGGCCGCGAGCGCGTCGGCCTTGCCGTAGCCCCACTCCGGGTTCGGCACGTCGCCCGTGAAGGCGTCCGCGCGAGCCGTCGTCTGGAGAAGGGTCTTGACCTCGGCGGCGTCGAGGGCCGGGTTGGCCTCGAGGAGGAGCGCGATGATCCCCGTGAGGACCGGCGCGGCGCCGCTGACGGCCCCGAGCGTCCCGACCGGGTCGTCGCCGCCGAGGAGGAGGTTGGCGCGGATCGTGGCGAACAGCGACCGCGGGGCGTAGGCCCCCACGTTGACGTTGCCGGGTACGCTCACGGTCGTCCCGAGGCGGCCGTCGTAGGTCGGCCCGACGCTGCTGCCGGGCCAGAGCTCGCCGGCCGGCGCCCCATCGCCCTGGTTGGTCCGCGTGACCCCATCGACGTCGACGTAGGAGGGCCGGTGGACGTAGGAGTTCGGCGCGATGTTGACC
>JAAXJP010000023.1 GCA_012269805.1 Rubrivirga sp. | reverse complement strand
AGGACGGCCGGGGTGGCCGCGCCGTCGCCCGAGGCGGGCGGCACGGCCCAGCGGAGGTCGGGCGCGAGCGCGCCCGAGGCGAGGAGCGACCTCAGGTGGGCGATCCGGGAGTAGCGCGGCCCCTCGAACACCTCCGGCGGGAGGTCGAGCCCGGCGAGTGCGTCGCGCACCTGGCGGACGCCGTCGCGGACGGTCCACGTCGGACGCCAGTCCAGCCGCTCGGCGATCTTGGCGAAGCTGACGCGGTAGCTCCGCGTGTCCGGCGAGGCGCCGTCGGCGAACGTGACCTCGCAGCCGGGGACCTCCTCCCCCACGAGCGCGGCCACATCGCGGATCTGGTAGTTCTCGCCCTCGCGGCCGACGTTGAACGCCTGGTCGTGGACGGCCTCGCGGGGCGCCTCCAGCGCCGCGAGCACGGCCCGGCTCACGTCCTCGACGTGGACGAGCGGGCGCCACGGCGTCCCGTCGCTCGTCATCCGGATGGCGCCGGTGGCGACGGCCCACGCCGTCAGGTTGTTCACGACGAGGTCGAAGCGGAGCCGCGGGCTCACGCCGTAGACCGTCGCGTTGCGGAGGTAGACCGGCGAGAACGCGTCGCCCGCGAGCGGCCGGAGGCCCGCCTCGGCGTCGACCTTGGCGCGGCCGTAGGGCGTCACGGGGTTGAACGTGGCCGTTTCGGTCACGGCGTCCTGGCCGGCCGCGCCGTAGAGGCTGCACGAGCTCGCGAACACGAACCGCGCCACGCCGGCCTCGCGCGCCAGCGCCGCCAGGCGGACGGTGGCGTCGGCGTTGATGGCCTCCGTGAGGCCCGGCTGGAGGTTGCCGAGCGGGTCGTTCGAGAGGTTGGCGAGGTGCACGACGGCGTCGAACCCTTCGAGGTCGGCCCGGATCGCATCGCGGACGTCTTGACAGGCGCCAGGGACGGGCTCGGGCTGCGGGCCGAACGCGCACCTCGAGAACAGGTGCGTGTCGAGCCCGCGGACCTCGTGGCCGGCGCCCCGGAGGATCGGAGCGAGGACGGTGCCGATGTAACCGTCGTGACCCGTCAGGAGGATGCGCATGGGGATCGAAAGGGAGACCGCCCGCCCCTGCGCCAAGACCGTTCCACCTGCGCCTCGCGTGCTCCACCTGCCCCAGACCGAACGCGACCGTTCCCACACGACCCACCCGATCCGAAACGAAACGGGGCCGCCCGGTCGATCCGGACGGCCCCGACGGCTGGGAGTCGAACGCGGCTAGGCCCGAGAAATGTGGACCTCGTACGTGTCGTCGTCGACGCGCCGGCTGTTGACTTTGTGCTCGCCTTCGAAGTTGCGCCGCATGTAGTTGCGGACGCCCTGGACCTCGTTCTTGCTTGCCTGAAACGCGAGGACGGAGTCCTTGCCAAGCTCCCTAAACTGGTCGCCGATGGGAGAGTACTTGCTGCGGCGCGTGCCCCGCGCGCTCCGGCGCTCGACGGCCTCCTTGGCCGTGATCGTCTCGAACTCGAACGGGGTGCTCTTGCGGGATGTGCGGGCTTTCGCCATGGTGATGGGTGGTATGAAGTGCGGAAGTCCGTGTCGCTTCCGTGACCCATGATAGCTCCCAGTTCTCATGCGGCCTCCCACGCCCCCTGTTCGCCCCCTCCCCTCGCATGCCCTGCTTCCTACGCCCGGTGGAGTAGGAGGCCTCTTGCATCCATCGCTTAGGCACTGTTCAGAAGCCGCCCTCCATGTGACTGGGGTTAGGTAAGCGATGGGCCTGGACGCTCGACCCGCTCGCGCGCCGTCTGGATGAGAAACCGTGGAACCACCCGACGGTAGCGCCGCCAGAGTCGGCGGGGCTCCATCGCGAGCCGGAACGCCCACTCGAGCCCGGCCCGCTGGAGGAGGCTCGGCGCTTGTCGGAGGAGCCCGGCGTGGAAGTCGAAGGCCGCCCCGACGCCGAGGCACACGGCGCCCACGCGATCGGCATGCTCGGCGCACCACCGCTCCTGCCGCGGGCACCCCAGGCCCACGAACACGATCCGGGCACCGGAGGCGCGGAGGCGCTGAACGTCGGCTTCGTCTTCCTCGGGCGTCAGCGGGCGGAACGGGGGCGAGATGGCCTCGACGATGCGGAGCCCGGGCGCCTTCAGGGGGAGCCGCTCGCGGAGGCGGTCGAGGACCTCCGGGGACGAGCCGTACAGCGCGACCGGCACCCCGTCCCGCGCCGCGCGCTGCGCGACGGCCAGCATGGTGTCGGGGCCGTAGACGCGGTCGGCCTGGTGCCCGCCCCGCGCGCGCATCTCGCGCACGATGCTCATCCCGTCGGGGAGGTTGAGGTCGGCCCCGTTGAGCGCGTCGGTGAACGAGCGGTCGTCGAGGGCCTCGACAACGCCGTGGGCATTCGAGAAGCAGGCGTAACGGGCCTCGCCCGCACGCGCCCAGTCGAGGACCTCGTCGGCGGCCTGGCCAGTCGTGCGGGCGTCGAAGCGGACGCCGAGGATCGAGATGGCGGACATAGGAGGAGCGAGGGACGGGGTCCGGCCCGCGCGAAAGGCGGTCCAGACGGCCTCCGAGCGGCACAGGCC
>JAAXJP010000533.1:6921-10380 GCA_012269805.1 Rubrivirga sp. | reverse complement strand
CGTGACGTCGCTCGAACGGGAATCGGGCCGCACCGTAAGCTTCGACGCCGTCGCCGACCGGCTCCTCGCCCACCTCGGTGAGCGGCTGGGGCTCGCGCTCTCGGAGCACGCGGGCGACGCCGCGCGAGCGCGCCTCGCGGAGATCACACGGGAGAATCTCGGCGCGGAAGCAACTTGAGGGGGGGCGGGGTACGTTGAGGCCCCTCCCCCCTCTCTCCTGTGCCCATGCCTCCCTTCAACGTCGACCAGTTCGCCCGTCAGCTCCTCGCCGAAGCCCTCTTCTACGACGAGGAGTACGGCGCTCTCGGCAACGTCAGCCTTATCGACAAGGAGAGCGTCCGCGAACGCTACCTCGCCTCGTACGACCCCGACCGCGACACGTACCTGATCGAGGAGGCCGTCGAGTGGGAGGAGCTCGACGCCGACGAGGACGGCGAGGTCGACTACGCGCTGGCCGTCGACGGCCAGGAGTACGGGACCTACGGGACGCCCGAGGAGGCGGCCGAGGTGCTCATGACGCTCGCGCGCGACAACAACCTCGGGCCCAGCTTCATGATCCTGTTCGACGAGGACCAGGTCTAGCGACGCCGTCCGGACCTGTTGACGCCGCCCGCCTCGGCCACGCGCCGGGGCGGGCGGCCGCTTGGGGTCACGCGGTCTCGCCCAGCCGCCAGAGCGCAGCGGCCAGGGCCGCCCAGCCGGCCACGAACGAGAGCCCGCCGAGCGGGGCGACGGCCCCGAGGACCGGCAGGTCGAGGAGCACGAGCGCGTAGAGGCTCCCGGAGAACAGGGCCACGCCGGCCAGGAACAGCCGGCCGGCCCACCGCGCCGCCCCAGCGGACCGAACGGCCGCCAGCCCGAACGCGACGACGGCCGCGAGGGCGTGGGCGAGATGGTACTGCGCCCCCGTCCGCCACGTGTCGAGCCGGTCGGGCGTCACGGCGTCCTCGAGCCCGTGGGCCCCGAACGCGCCGAGGGCGACGGCGAGCCCACCGAGGCCGGCCGCGACCGCCGCGAGCCGCCACTCAGCCCGCATCGCCGCCTTCGCCGGTCGCCCGGGCGGGGAGCACCTGGAACGGGACGGCCGTGCCGTTGAGCCGCATCGTGTAGCTCCCGGCCTCGAACGCGCCTTCCAGCATGAAGTAGAACCGGAACGGGCGGACGACGGCCGCGCAGACCCGCTCGCGCGGTTGGCGCATCAACAGCTCCACCGTCACGAGGTGGCTGTCGCGCTCCTGGGTCGGGTCGTTGAGCTCGGCGCAGGCGTCGGGGAGCGCGCCCTGGACGAGGACCTCGACGGCCACGCCGTCGCCCGGGAGGGGACGGCCCGCCGGCCGCACCGCCACCGAATCGACGACGGCCGGGTAAAAGAGGTACTGCGTGCTGTCCGCGACCGGCCGGAGCAGGACCGTCTCGCGGTCCCCGTCGCTCCCGACGCGGTACCCGAATCGGTCCCGGTCGGGGCCGTCTTGGGCGCCCGACGACCCACCGCAGGCGGCGAGCGCGGCGGCCAACGAAACCGCCAGCGCGGCCGAGAGGAGCGGGCGCATCAGGCGCCCTCCTCGTCGTCGGCTTCGACCGGCTCCGCCGCGGGCTCGGCGTCGGCGAGTTCGTCCTCGGCGGTCGGGCCGTCGCCCGGGGCCTCCGGGATGGGGTCGGAGAGAAGCTTGACGTCCGAGTCCTCCTCGGAGACGGTCTCCGTCGGCGCGTCGCCCCAGAGCCGCTCGAGGTCGTAGTGCGACCGGAGCTCGGGGTCGAACACGTGGACGGCCAGGTCGAAGTAGTCGAGGACGATCCAACGGCTCGTGCCGGGCTGGCCGTCGCGAGCGACCGGCCGCTCGCCGGCCTCCTTTCGGATCGCGTCGACGACGCCGTCGACGATGGCGCGGATCTGGAGGTCCGACTCGCCCGTCGCGATGACGAAGTAGTCGACCTCGCCGGAGATGCCGCGGAGGTCCATCACGGTCACGTCGCGGGCGCGCTTGTCGAGGGCCGCCTCGACGGCGATCCGGGCGAGCGCGCGGCCGGGCGTGGGGCCGGTGCGACGGGGGCGTTGCGATTTCGGCGAGGCAGCAGACATCAGGACGGGGGGATCTCAGCGGTCGGAGGGACCGGGTCGAACGTGGCGAGTCAGTCGGAGGATTCGTACGAGGCCAGGGATTGGTAGTCGGCGCCGACGGTGACGGTGACGTCGAGGGAGTAGTCGGTGGTCGGGCCGCCGGTCACGACGCGCTCGGCGCCGAGGCCGAGGGCCTGGGCCACGTGGCGGGCGTCGAGGGCCGTGCCCGAACGCACGAGGACCGTCGTGGTGTCCTGCCCCGCCGCGTTCCCCACCTCGACGACGTCGAACCCGCGGCGCCGGAGGTAGGCCGTCGTCTGCGCCGCCAGCCCGTCGACGCCGGCCCCGTTGCGGACCTCGACTTGGATCCGGGAGTGGTCGGCTCCGTCGCGGTCGGGGACGGTCCGCGGCGTGAAGGCGCGCGTAGCGAACCCGTAGAGCAGCACGAGCACTCCGATCCCTCCGACCACGAGGGCCACGTTGAGAAGGCCGTCGCTCAGGCGGGACTCAGCCAAGCCGCGTCACGGGACGTCGCGGAAAAACAGGTCGCCCGCCCCGCCGGTGTCGAAGCCGGCCTGGACGCCCGACCCGCCGTAGCCCCCGTAGAGGCCAGCGCCAAAGCCGGAGCGCGCGCCGTACCCGTAGGGCGAGGCGTACGCGCCATAGGGGCTCTGCTGCACGCGGAGGTGGAACGTCGCGTTCTCGGTCGGGCGGTAGGCCAGTTCGGCGTTGCGGAGGAACACGCGCGAGTCGCCGGGGCTCTCGAGCCCGAGCCCGCCCTGGAGCCCGTCCGACCCGAACAGGCTGTGCATCACGCCCACGTCGACGCGGCCGGCCAGGTTCTGGGTCGGCTGCCAGCGGAGCGAGGCCGTGTACACGCCGAGGCCGAGCGAGCCGTAGCCGCCCGTGCTGTAGCTCGCCTCGTACGACTGGCTGAACTGGAGCGTCTCGGCGTTGAACAGCTGGCCGATCCCGAGCGCGCCCGGCGTCTCCGAAAGGGCGACCGGCGCCGGCCGGGCCGGCACGTCGGCCGCGCGCTGGGCCCGAACGGGCACGGCGAAGGCGAGGAGGGCGGCGAGGGCGATCGTGCGCATCGGGGCGACGGAGCGGGTCGGGCAGGATAGATCGGCCGCGTGCGGGAGTCAACCGGCGGCCGGGGCTCGGGTGAACGCGGGACGCGGGCGCGTGGTGCCCGCTCTGGCGCGTCAGGCAATTGAAAGGACCCCGTCGGCCTCCGGGGCGGGCTCGGCTGGGGAGTCGAGGCGGACGAGCGCGGCGACGGACGGCGTGCGGAGGGCCGTCCCTGTCGCCAACAGCGTGATCGTCAGGAGCATGAACGGGGCGAGGTCGCCCAGCGCGGACGCGATCACGACGGGCCGCTCGACCCACCGCTCGGGGAC
>JAAXJP010000533.1:0-6821 GCA_012269805.1 Rubrivirga sp. | reverse complement strand
GCCAGCACCCACGGCCGCCGCGACCCATCGACACAACCGTGGACCGATCCATGCCGGGCCCGGCGACCACCTTGAGCGTGAACAGCAGGGGCATGAGGCCGAGGTACGCCCCGACCGCCGCAGGGCCGACGTCGCGCTCGGCGAGGAACGCGGGGGCCGCCACGAGCGCCGCCAGCCGGAGCCGACGGCTCTCGGTGAGGGCGCGGGGAGCGCAGAAAGGCGGACGGTCACGGCGCGACCGGAGGACACGTCCAGGCCGTCCTGGTCCTCCGCGACGCGCTACATCGCGTCGTCGGGCTCGTCGACCGGCGGCGACTCGTCCTCGATCGGCGTGTTGAACAGGTCGTCGCCGGTCTCGGCCTCGTCGGCCGCGGCCTCGTCGGCCGACTGGCCGTCGTCACGCGAGAGCGGGTCGACGTCCATGGGGGTGTCCGGGTCCGGGTCCGGGAGCTCCTGCGTGGCGTCCGGGTCCGGGTCGGTGTCGGTGGGGCCGCAGGCGGCGAGCGGGAGGGCGAGCGCGAAGAGGAGGGCGAGAAAGCGCATGACGGGGCGGGTGACGTGGGAGGCCCGAACGGACCGAGTTTGGTCCGTGATCCACGGCGGGTACCTGAACGAGCGCGGGGCGGCCCCCCGGAAGGGACCGCCCCGCGGCGGCGGATGCCGGGACGGTTACAGGCCGTCGTTGTCCGTGGCCTCCTCGACGTCGGCGGCCGCGTCGTTGACGGCGCCTTCGGTCGCCTCGCCGGCGTTGTCGAGCGCAGCGTCGGTCTCGGCAGCGGCCTCGTCGGCCTCGGCCTCGCTCGCGTCGCCAGCGGCCTCGGCGTCCATGGCGGCCTCGTCGGTCGCGGCGTCGAGGTCGTCGCCGATCTGGTCGACGTCGGACTCGATGGCGTCGTCGGTCTCGTAGGTGTCGGCGTCGTCGCCGCAGGCGGCGAGGGGGAGCGACAGAGCAAGCGCGAAGAGCGCGATGTTCTTGAACATGGGAGTGTTGGGTAGGGTGAAGAGGGCCCGGGAGCGATCACCGGGGCCCGGCGGGGTGAAGAGCCGGGCGGGTCCTAGAACGGAATCTCTCACACTCTGTTGCCCACGTCACTAGACAAGTGCGTCCAATCTTATGGACGACCCTCTGATTCCTCCGTCTCTCCCTCAATGCGTACCGAGTCGGCCGCGGTCGTGTCGGGCGCGAGCCGCTCTCCGTTCCGGCGGAGCGCGTTGCCGAGCGCTGCCAGAGGGGTCCCCGCTTCGGCGAGCGCGGCCGTCTGCTCGCCGACGTCGCGGAGCGTCCGCCCGATGCCCGGCCCGTCGAGGGGGCTCGACTGGAGTTGGTTGCGGAGCGTTGTGAGGTCGTCCCGGAGGTCGGCCGCGCCCTCGGCCGTGACCGTGTCAAGGCGGGCGACCCAGAGGTCGATGGTCTGAATGGCGATGGACGGCGAGACCGCGAGCAGGTCGCCGCTCACCAGGTCGAGCGTGCTCTCAGGCGACACCGCGCGGACCATCGCGGTGTCCGGCAGCGACGCGTCGGGGTTGGCCGAGGCCGGGCCCGAGGCGGACTCCGGTGCGGAGTCCGGGCCGCAGGCGACGAGGGCAGCGGCGAGGGCGAGCAAGAACGAATGGCGCATAGGAAAGGCAGGGAGGACAAAAAAGCCGCCGACCGGGCCCCGTACGGGGTCGGTCGGCGGCCGGTTCGGGTCGGCGGGGCTTACATGCCCGCGAGCGAGTTGCCAGCGTCGGTCAGCGTGGTGCCGAGCGTCTCCAGGGCGCCGTCGCCCGCGGCAGCGGCCGTCGTGGCCTCGCCGAGGCTCTGGAGCGTGGCCCCGACCGCGGCGCCGTCGATCGGCGACGCCTGGAGCTGGCTCTTGAGGGTCTCGAGGTCCTCGACGACCGGCGCGAAGTCCGCGTTGCCTTCGAGGCGGGCGATCCAGGCGTCGATGTTGTCAACGGCGGCCCCCGGCGCGAGGTTGGTCAGGCCGCCGGCCTCGGTGACGGCGTCGACGGTGGCCTGGGCGGTCACCTCGGGCGCGTCGTCCATCGTGGCGTCGTCCATCATCGGGTCGTCGGCCATCGGGTCGTCGACCGGATCGACGACGACAGCGTCGGTCTCAGCGACCTCGGGCTCGGACTCGCAGGCCGTGAACGGCACGGCGAACGCGAGAAGCAGGAAAAGGGAAAGGCGGGTGCTCATGGCGAAGAGAAAGGGTGAGAAGAGCGCGGGGGTCCGCAGTCGGGCTAACCCGCCAATGGGGTCGTGGATCGCGGGTCATTCGCATTTCACCCCGGATCGGGCGTCCCCTGACCGGCCCCCACTCCCCATTAGTCCTGGCGCGCGACGTCGAGGGGAACCGTCCAATTCGGCGGACGGCCCTCCTCCGCGAGGGCGGCGGCGAGACGGAGGAGGCGGGCCTGCTCGGGCCACGCCAGCCGGTCGGCGGCGGCGGCAGCCGGGAGCCACGCCGACGCGTCGTGCTCGTCGTCCAGGGTCGGCTCGCCTTCGACCTCAGCGGCGAACGCCGGCGCGAGCACTACGCGGTCGGCCGCCCAGTCGTAGTGGGCGTTGACGGAGGGGAGCGACCAGAGCTGGTGGAGGCCGTGTCCTGGCCGCCAGCCGGTCTCCTCGGCGAGCTCGCGGAGCGCCGTCCGCCACGCGGGCTCGTCGCCATCGATCTTCCCCCCGATCATCCGCCACGAGCCTGCGTAGGCGTGGCCAGCGGCGCGGCGAGCGACGAGCCATTCGGTCCCCTCCGATCCCCGGCGGTACGGGTAGACGTCGACGGCGTGGAGCGAGAGGGTGGGCATGGGCGCGGAGAACGGAACCGCGCGGGCGGGGTTCACGCCCCATGGCCGACGGATCGATCTACCTCGTCATCGCGGGCACCTTCTTCGGGTTCATCGCGCTCGCCTTCATCCTGCTGTTCCCGGTGTACCGCTTCATGCAGCGCCAGGAGCGGCTCTCCGACGACTGGACCCCGGAGGCCATCGCCCGCCGGCAGCGCGGCCGGTCGGCGCCTCGCAGGCCTCCAGCGGACGACGCGTCCGACGACGAGCCGGGCGGCGAGCCCGTCGCCCCCTAGAGACGGATCCACGGGCGCATCCGCTCCAGCGTCTTCTCGCCGATCCCCTTGACCTCGGTGACCTGCTCGGGCGTGCGGAACGGCCCGTGCGCCTGCCGATACTCGACGATCCGCCCCGCCAGCGCCGGCCCGATCCGCGGGAGCCGTTGGAGCTCCTGGGCCGACGCCGTGTTGAGGTTGGTCGGGGCCGGCGGCGGCTTGCCGGACCGGCGCGGCGCGGCTGCCCGCTCGACGGCGGCGTCCGCGATCTCGGCGGCCGTCGAGTCCGCCGGCTCCGCCTCCGAGGCGGGCGCCTCCGGGAGCGCGGCGAGGGCGAGCGGGGCGACGGCCCCATCGGAGGCCGCCGCGGTGTCCGCGGCGGCCGTGACGAAGGCGGCGTCGGAGGCCGCGTAGAAGTCGGCCGGGATCGGGGCCGAGGTCGCCTGAAGGTGGCGCGCCACGCTCCCGCCGAGGAGCGCGAGAAGGATCGTGAGCGCGGCGGTGGCCTCGACCTCCGAGAGACCGAGGCGCGTCCGCAGACGGTAGAGCCAGTCCATGGGTCAGCGGGCGGCGGGGGACGACGCAGTGGTGTAGACCCGGGGGACCGGGTCACATAACCCGGCGCGGACCCGATCGCGAACCTCGACGTCCCGACTCGGCGCCGCGGTGGGCCTAGCGGCCGCCGCCGACGGGCCCCCCGGTGAGCCCACCGAGGCCGGCACCCGAGCCCGGTGGCGGCGTATGCCCCCCATGATCGTCCGCACCGACGCCGTCGTCCTCCACGCCTTCGACTACGGCGAGACCAGCCGGATCGTCCGCCTGCTGACGCGGCCGCACGGCGTGATCGGCGTGATCGCGCGGGGCGCGCGGCGGCCGACGAGCACGTTCGGCTCGACGCTCCAGCCGATGTCGTACCTCCAGGCCGTCTACTACCACCGGGCCGGGCGGGGCCTCCAGACGCTCAAGGAGACCGCCCACGTGGTCCGGTTCAAGCGGCTCACGTCGGAGGTCGGGCGGGTTGGCCTCGGGCTCCGCGTGCTCGAGGTCACGCGGGCGGTGATCGAGGAGGGCGAGGCGCACCCGCGCGCGCTCGACCTCGTCGTCCGGACGCTCGAGCACCTCGACGAAGCCGAGGCGAACGTGGCCAACGCCGTCCCGTGGTTCCAGCTCCAGCTGGCGGCGCTCCTCGGGTTCGCGCCCGACGTTCGGCGGGAGGACGTCGAGGCCCTCGGCGACGACGGCGGGCGCCTCCTGCTCCAGAGCGGGACCGTCCTCCCGGCTGGCGCCGAGGCGAGCGCCCTCGGGCTGGCGACCTCCGCCGACGGGGTCCCGGCCAGCCGCGCCGCGCTCCGCGCCTTCGCCATCCTCGCGCGGACCGGCCTCGACACGGCCGGGCGGATGCGGCTGGCCCCCGACGTCCGCCGCGAGGTCGAGGGCCTCGTCGACGCGTTCGTCCGCGTCCACTTCGAGACGACGTACCCCGAGCGCGTCCGCCAGGTGACCGACCAGCTCGACGCGGCGCTCGGCCGCCGCGACGACATGTGAGGCGCCGGCGGAACCGGCCCGAGGGCGGCTCTCGGCCCCGGCCGCTCATCTGTGCGGAGTTGTGTGTGATCGGCGTGTGACCTACTTTGGCGGAAGACACCAGGCCCCCCATGAGCCGTCGCCAGCTGACTCAGAAGCAGCACGCCTTCCTCGAGTACCTCCGGGACCACGTCGACCAGCACAAGGTCTGGCCGACGTACCGCGAGATCGCCGACCACTTCGAGTACCGGTCGCCGAACTCGGTCACGCAGAACCTCCAGGCCCTCTCGCGCAAGGGGTTCCTCCAGCGCGGCCGCAACGGCTACGCGCTCGTCGAGCAGACGGCCCGCGACGGCTCCATCCGCGTGCGTGGGGCGCTCCGCGGCGGCCGGATCGAGCCGGCCCCCTCCGACCGCCTCTCGCTCACGTCGCTCTTCCCGGACCTCAGCGGGCTCCACGCGGTCGAGCTCGAGACCGGCGCCGACCGAACCGCCGAGCTCGGCGACGCCCGCTACGTGTTCGTGGCCGAGGGCGACGTGGCCGAGGGCGAGACGGCCGTCGTGATCGACGGCGGGCGCCTCTCGATCGGACCCACCGACGAGCTCGACCCGGGCGCCGAGGTGCTCGGCCGGTACGCGGGCCACGCGGGCCCGTACGGGATCGTCCGGGCGGAGGCGACCGCGCCCGCCAGCGCTTGACGGCGAGGGCTTAAGGGCCCGGACGGGCGGCCGATACCGGCCGCGACGTCCGCTTGCGCCCTCCCATGACCCCTCTCCGCGTCTTCCTCGCCGCCTCCGTCCTCCTCGGACTCTCCGCCTGCGACGCCGGCGGCTCCGACAGCGCCACGTCCGGCGTCTGGGCCGGCACGGCCGAGTTCAAGGTCGACTCGCTGCTCGCCGAGCAGAACTTCCGCATCATCACGGACTACGAGACGCGGTACGAGTTCGAGCTGACCGAGGACGAGAACGGCCTGATCCTCGGCTACCTCAACCAGTACAACACGGGGACCTTCTCGATCCGCGAGCCGCGCGAGGGCGACGACGGCCAGACGGTCATCGAGCGGTCGATCGAGTGGGACGACGACCTTGTCCAGACGTGGCCCGTCTACGGCACGTTCTACCGCCCAACGCTCGAACTCGACCTCCCACAGGCGGAGGAGGCCGAGGTGTTCCCCAAGGACCTCTGGACGTTCACGGTCGTCGGCGACCGGGCCCGGATGGAGGCCACGCGGATCCTCCACGGCTACACGTTCGCCGTGTTCGAGGACTACGACGCGCCCTACACGGTCGTCCTCAGCCCGACGAACGAGGACGAGTTCTCGATGCGCCGGGAGTAGCCCGCCCCGCCTCGGGCTCGCCCGCGGCCCGGCCGCGCGACCGCCGGCACCGCTCGGAGCAGTACACGACGGCGTCCCAGTCGCGCGCCCACTTTTTGCGCCACGCGAACGGCCGCCCGCAGACAGGGCAGGTCTTGGCGGGGAGGTGCGGCTTGCGGTGGGCCATGAGGGCGGCGAGGGCGTGGACCCCGCCGAACGCGCGACGGCGGCGCGGGGATCGCTCCGTTCCGCCGCCGAAGGGGCGACGTGAGGCCGGCGGCCCGGAACTTTTCCGAGCCCATCGGGCCTAACCGGTCCGCCCCCCTCGTCCCGTGACCGTCCGCCAGATCGCCGCCGTCAAGACCGCGCGCTACGCCGTGCTCGGGCCGGAGGACGGGCCGGCTCGCGAGGTGTGGGTGGCCTGCCACGGCTACGGCCAGCTCGCGCCCTACTTCGCGCGCCACTTCCGCTCGGTCGAGCGGCCGGGACGGCTGATCGTCGTGCCGGAAGCGCTGAACCGGTTTTACGTCGGGGAGATCGGGGCCCGGGACCGGCGCGTGGGGGCGAGCTGGATGACGCGGGAAGAACGCGAGGCCGACATCGCCGACGTCGTCCGGTACCTCGACGACGTGTTCGTCGCCGCCTGCGCCCGTGCCGACGCCGACCCCCACGCGGTCCCGCTCACGGCGTTCGGGTTCAGCCAGGGGACGGCGAGCGTGGTCCGGTGGCTCGCGCTCAGCCCGCTCGTGGCGCGGCGCGCGACGCGGGCGGAGCGCATCATTCTGTGGGGTGGCGGGATGCCGCACGACCTCGACCCCGGCGACCACGCCGGCTGGCTCGCCGTGGCGGGGGTGACGCTCGTGGCCGGCGCCCGCGACGGGTTCGCGACGCCGGGCCGCGGTCGGGGGCAGGAGGCCCGCCTACGGGCCGCGGGG
>JAAXJP010000349.1 GCA_012269805.1 Rubrivirga sp. | reverse complement strand
CCAGACGAGCGTGCCTTCGTTGATCGACTCCTCGACGTCCTGGGTGAGTTGGGGCCGGACGCTCCCGCGCCCCGTGATCACCAGCGGGTAGGCGGGGCCGTAGATCTTGCGAAGGGTCACGGTGGGGTCGACCGCCTCGGCCACCTCCGCCGTCCCGTCCGCGTTGAGTACGTGGAGGTCGTTGTCCCAGTCGTTCGGGTACTGGTCGTCGGCGACGAAGGTGAACCGCGTGCGCCAGTCCCCGCGGGTCGCGGGGCTCTCGTAGCGCATGATCTTGTCGACGACCGTCCCCGCCTCGGTGGCCGTCCGGACGGGCAGGCGCCCGACCCCGAGGTCGACGCGCTGGGTCGTCGTGTCGAAGTACTCGAACTCGCCCTCGTCGTCCCCGAGGAGCGCGAAGTAGTCGTCGGAGGTGTACGAGGCCGTCCGGCTGACCATGTTCTCCGTCTCGAACGGCGGGACGAAGCTCACCCCCGGGGGCCGGCTGTTGCTGGAGGCCATGTTCCCGATCCGGCGGTAGTTGAAGTGGCCGTCGCCGAACAACAGGAGGTACTGCGGGAGTTGGTCCGACGGCGCGCGGTCGTAGAGGAACTTCATAAAGTCGCGGACGGCGCTCATGTCCCCGGTCCCGCCGGCGAACTCGTTGAACACCTGGTCCGTCGTCACCACGAGCGGCGTGAGGCCGTCGGCTTGGCGGTAGGCCGCGAGGCGGTCGGCGGCGGCCCGGAAGTCGGGGTGGACCACGACGACGTAGGTCGGGTAGCCGGCGACGCCGTGGAGGTTCTGGTTGGGGACGAACTCGGCGGCCGGCATGAGCCGGTCCCGCCCCGCCTCGGCGACGCCCAGCGGCGTCTTGACCGCGCCCCCGGACGGGTCGAACGCCACGATCTCGCGCGGCCGGAGCGAGTCCCCCACCTCGACCTGGACGAGGAACTGACCGCCCGACGCCTGGACGCCTAGACGGCGGATGGCGCCGGGCTCGGTCACGTCCCACACCTGCGGCTCGGACGAGAAACCGGAGAGCGCGAACTCGAACCGCCCGGTCTGGCCGCCTGGCGTCGGGAAGGAGAGGAAGCGGTCGCTGCCCGCGGCGGCCGGGCGGAGCGTGACCGCCTCGACCCAGTCGAGCCACGCCTCGGCGCCGGAACGTCCGCCGGACACGCGGAACGCGACGGCGAGCCCGCTCCCCAGCGTCGTCTCCGCCGACAGGATCGCGTCGTTGGCGAGGTTGCCCTCCCCCGACGACCCGACGGCCCCGGGACGGCCGGAGTCCAGCACCTGGCCGTTCTTGACCATCTGGATCGTGATGGACTGGCTGGACCGAGCCGCGACGCGGGCGCGGTACGTGACGGGCGAGTTCGCGTCGGCCCCGGCCGGCGTTACGTCGAGGCGGGTGAGGCTGGCGCCGCCCTGGTCGATCTCCGGGCCGAACCAGTCGAGGCCGGAGCCGCTGTCGTCGCGCTCGATGTTGGCGAGGTCGACCTCGTGGAACCGCCGGTCCTCGATCCGGGCTACCGGGCTCGCGTCGGCCCAGCCGGGGAAGCCGCCCCCGCCCACGCGGGCGGGCGACGGCGCGTCGAGACGGAGAAAGTAGTAGCTCGCCCGCGAGAACGGGCTGATGTCGTGGCTCCACCGCCCCCCGCCGAAGCTGTTCGCCTCCCAGTCCCACCACTGCGGGCCCTCGGCGTAGAACAGGAGCGCATCGCCGGAGACGAGCGACGGGACCTCGACCAAGTCGGCCGGCCTCGGGGCGCCGGCGAGGGTAGGCAGGATCCGCCCGCCGGTCCCGTAGACGCCGATCGACGACAGCGGGATCGTCTCCTCGACGCCCAGCGAGTCGCGAAGGAACGCCTGGTCGATCCGGTAGACCCCGCTCTCGGGGATCGGCACCTTGACCCAGCGGCCGTCGGCCAGGACGCTCCGGTCGACGGCGAGGTGCGGGTTGTCGTCGCTGGAGGCCGCGAGCCGAGCGGCCACGGGCGGACGGGCGACGGAGACCACCACGCGACGGGCCCGGAGGAGGCGGCCGCCTTCCGCGCGGAGCAGCCGGAACGTCAGGCTCCCGACCATCTCCCGACGCCGCTCGCCGACGGACAGCACCTCGGCGGCCCGCCCCTCGAACGGTGACGGGTCGAGACCGTCCGGAAGTGGCACCTCGTCGCCCTCGAACGAGACGACGGTCACGGCCGGGGGCACCGCGGCGCCCAGGACCACCTCGTGCGACACCAGCGGCCGGCCGCCGACCGCCGTCGCCACGAGCCGGTAGGCCTCTCCCCCACTCTGGGCGACGGCATCTGCCAGCGGCGTCCTCCAGTCGACCGTGAGCTCGATCGTCGTCGCGCGCGGCGTCGTCTCGATGACACGGACGACGGGCTGCTGAGGCTCGCTCTCAGCGTACCGGACCGGCTGCTGAGCCGAGGCGGCCCCGACAAGGGCGGCGAGAACGAGGCAGACGGGTGTGAGACGCGACATAGGGTGCGTGCGTACGGCCGGAGGCGGGGGGAGCCGGGAAACGCACAGGCGGGGCCTGCGCGGGCGTAGCACGAACTCTAAATA
>JAAXJP010000240.1 GCA_012269805.1 Rubrivirga sp. | reverse complement strand
GCCCAGGAGCGCTCCGCCGACCCATACGACGTCGTCGGGCCCTTCTGCGAGCGCGTTGAACCGGGACGACGACAGGCCCTCGCCCTCGTGCCAGGGACGGTCCGGCCGGACGAGTCGGGGCGGACCGTCCGGCGGGTAGGCCTCGATGCCCTCCTGGGTCGCCAGCCAGAGCGTTCCGTCCCGTGTGGCGAGCCCCGCGGCGACGGGTCCCCGCTCGATCCGCTCCCGATCGCGGACGAACCCGTCCGCCTCGGCGTCGAACCGCCAGAGGTCCAGCGAGTCGGCCAGCCACGCCCGGCCATCGGGACCGACGAACAGCCGCGTGCCGGGGTGGCCGTAGCGGTGGACCTCGTCGTGGGCCGGTCCGACGAGCCGGGCGATCCCGGTCGGCGACCAGTCGGTGGCCTCCGTCGAGACCCACAGGTCGCCGCGGCCGTCGAGCACGAGCTGGCGGACCACGTTGCCGGGCAGCGATGCCTCGTCGAACGGCCGCCGCCGCCACGTCCGCATCGTGTGCCCGTCCCACCGCCCCAGCCCCTCGCGCGTGGCGAACCAAAGGAAGCCACGGCGGTCCTCCAGGATCTCGTACACCGACGACTGGGGGAGGGAGGGCTCGACGCCCGTCGCCCGCTCGAACTGCACGCCGCCCGGCTGCGCATGCGCGAGCGCCGCCAGCGAGGCGAGGAACAGGAGGGCCGTGCGAGCCACGTCGGAAAGGCCGAACGGGGCAGGATAGGGCGCGCCGGGCGAACGACCGCGCGCTGCTGCGTCCGCTACTCCTCCCCGATGCCCCCGACGAGGAGCCGCTCGCCGTCCGTCCACCGGACCCAGCCGGCGGGCGGGATCCGGTCGGCGAGGCCGAGGGTCGAGACCTGGAGCCACGCGCCGCGGACGGCGAGAGGGCGGAGCTGCCACTCGGGGTCCGGGGTCGCCAGGATCGAGGCCTCGCCGTGGGGCCGCTCGCGGAGCGGGTTCGCCCCCGGGTCGGGCAGCGTCACGAGCGACTGGAGCAGGACGTCGGGCCAGGCGACGACCTCGACGCGGTCGCGGCGGAGCCAGACCGTTCGCCCGTCGGCCCGGTTGGCGACGGCCTCGACCCACTCGGGCGTGAGCGTCCGGACGCGGAAGGCGAGGTGGCCGCGCGCGGCGTCGATCACTTCGGGGAGCAACCACGGCGGGCCGGACCCGAGCGACGCGCGGCCTCGGCCCGGATCGAACGTCACGCTGTCGGCGACCGTCGCGCTCTCGACCAGGACGCCGCTCGGCGCTTCCGCCAGCGCGGGGTGCGCGTAGAAGCGGAGCGGCGGCGGGGCGTCGGTCACCCGGACGACGGCGAGGCCGAGGCCGAGCGGGGCGGCTGGGTCCGCCTCGGGGAGCCCGTGCTGGGCGCCGGCGGAGACGGCGAGGACGGCCGTCAACGCGGCGAGAAAGCGCGCGCGCACCGGATCAGAGGCGTCGGAAGACGACGCGGCGGTTGGCCGCCATCCCCTCGGGAGTGTCGTTCGCGGCCGCCGGCTGGCTCTCGCCGAAGCCGACCGTCGTCATCCGCCCGCCCTCGACGCCGGCCGCGACGAGGTGGTCCCTGACCGCCGCCGCGCGGCGCTCGCTGAGCCCCTGGTTGAACGTGTCCGACCCGTCCGAGTCGGTGTGGCCCTGGATCTCGACGCGGAGGCTGGGGTGGGCCTGCATCATCTCGACGACCTGCGCGAGGTAGCCGCCCGACTCCGGCCGGATCGTCGCGCTGCCCGAGTCGAACCGGATGGCCGTCGTCGAGAGCTCGCCGTTGGCCTCGAGGTCGTCGTAGAGCGAGCGCTGGCCGCCCTCCGCGATTCGGAGGTCGTCGAGGTAGAGGCTGTGGCGGTACACGTTCATGTAGACGTGGATCGCCGAGGCCCGGGGGAACTCCCAGCGCGGGACGTTCGCCTTCCGCTCGCCGTCGACGAACAGCTTGCAGTAGTCGCCGTCGCAGCCGAGCGCGACCGAGGCCCACTCGTTTTCACGGTAGCCGCCGGGCTCTCCGGACTCTCCGCCATCCGGCCACTTGAGCCCCGTGTACTGCGTCCGCACTTCGAGGTGCGTCGGCGGCGGGTAGGTGCAGCGCGTGTCCGGCCGGTCGACCGAGCCAGCGGAGAGGACGTAGACGCGGTCGCGGAGCTGGGGGTCGGTCGTCATCGTCCGGAACTCCAGCGTGAACTGCTCGGGGAGCGTCTCGGGCAGGTCGATGGTGAAGCAGCCGTTGCCGCCGCGGTCCCCGCCCTCGCCCACGCGGAGGACGTTCGTGGCGTCGTCGCCCTCGCCGAGCCGGACCACGTCGAGGTTGCCCGCGATGTAGTCGATGCGCGAGGGGAAGTTGCCGACCCGTGTCCCCTCGAAGTCGTGGACGAACAGGACGCGCTCGCCCGGCACGAAGTCGTAGTTGGCCCAGACGGCGCCGGGGTCCGGCGCCGAGCCCGCGCCTCCAGGGATCCCCGCCGACCCGCTCGAGGCAGACCCCCCGGCCGCGGTGACGCCGCTAGGATAGACCGAGACCGGCTCTACGTCTTAGTTGACCCAGACGGGCGCTT
>JAAXJP010000064.1 GCA_012269805.1 Rubrivirga sp. | reverse complement strand
CACTGTCGACGCCCACACCGCCGGCGAACCGCTCCGCATCGTCGTCGCGGGCTACCCCGAGCTCGCGGGCGACGCCGTCCTCGCCCGCCGGCGCGACGCCCGCGACCGCCACGACGCCCTCCGCCGCGCCCTCATGTGGGAGCCCCGCGGCCACGCCGACATGTACGGGGCGGTCCTCTCGCCCCCGGTCACCCCCGACGCCGACATCAGCGTCCTCTTCCTCCACAACGAGGGGTACTCCTCGATGTGCGGCCACGGCGTCATCGCCCTCGCCACGGTCGCCGTCGAGACGGGGATGGTCCCCGCCGACGGGCCGTCCGTCCGGATCGGGATGGACACGCCGGCCGGCCTCGTCGTGGCCCACGCCCGCATCGAAGGGGGGCGGGTCGCGTCCGTCGCCTTCCGCAACGTCCCGTCCTACGTCGTCGACCTCGACGCGACCGTCGAGGTCCCGGGCCTCGGCCCGGTCCGCTACGACCTCGCCTTCGGCGGCGCCTACTACGCCTTCGTCGACGCCCAGGCGGTCGGCGTCCAATGCGACCCCGGCGGACTGGCCGGGCTCATCGAACGCGGCCGTGCGATCAAGCGGGCCGTCGCGGAGGCCCGCGACGTCGACCACCCCACGGACCCCGACCTCGGGTTCCTCTACGGCGTCGTCTTCGTCGACGCCCCCCGCGACCCCGGCGCCCACAGCCGCAACGTCTGCGTGTTCGCCGACGGCGAGGTCGACCGGAGCCCGACCGGCACCGGTGTCAGCGCCCGCGCGGCCATCCACCACGCCCGAGGCGAGCTCGACCTCGGCGACACGCTCGTCATCGAGAGCGTCATCGGCACGCGGTTCGCCGTCCGCGCCGTCGAAGCCACCCGGTTCGGGCCCTACGACGCCGTCGTCCCCGAAGTCGAGGGCCAGGCCTTCATCACGGGCCGCCACGAGTTCCTCGTCGACCCCCACGACCCGCTCGGCCAGGGCGTCCTCCTCCGATGACCCCTCCGTTCCCCCCGGCCACGTACGCCCGGCGCCGCGAGGCGCTCGCCCGCGACGTGGGCACGGGCCTCATCGTCCTCACGGGTCACGGCGAGAGCCCGATGGACGGGCCGCACAACCCCTTCCCGTTCCGCCAGGACCCGACCTTCCTCTACGCCCTCGGGCTCGACGCCCCCGACCTCGTGGCGACCGTCGACGCCGACGACGGTCGGACCGTCCTCTACGGCCGCGAGCCGTCCCTCGACGACGTCGTCTGGACCGGCCCCCAACCCAGCCTCGCCGAACGGGCCGCGAGCGCGGGCGTCGCCCACACGGCCCCCCTCGCCGACCTCCCGGACGCCCTCGCGGCGGCGCGGCGCGGCGGGCGGCCCGTCCACACCCTCCCGGCGTACCGGGCAGAGACCGGCCGGGACCTCCGGCAGTGGCTCGGCCTCTCGACCGCCCCGGCCCCCTCGGAGGCGCTCGTCCAGGCCGTCGTGGCCCTCCGCGAGGTCAAGGCCCCCGAGGAGGTCGCCGAGATCGAGGACGCCCTCGACCTCAGCGCCGAGATGCACCGGGCCGCGTTTCGCGCCACCCGCCCCGGCCGCCTCGAGCGCGACGTGCTCTCCGAGGCCGAGGCCGTCATGCGGGTCCGCGGCCGGCGGTTCTCGTTCCCCCCCATCTGCACCGTCCACGGCGAGACGCTCCACAACCACGACGCCAGCGGGCGGCTCCGCAACGGCGACCTCCTCCTCCACGACAGCGGGACCACCTCCCCCGGCCACTACGCCAGCGACGTGACCCGGACCGCCCCGGTCTCGGGACGCTTCTCCGAGCGCCAGCGGGCCCTCTACGACCTCGTCCTCGCCGCCCAGACGGACGCCCTCGACGCCCTCGCGCCGGGCACCCGCTTCCTCGACGTCCACCGGACGGCGTGCCGGACCCTCGCCGCCGGCCTCCGCGACCTCGGCCTCCTCCGGGGCGACCCCGAGGAGGCCGTCGCCGCGGGCGCCCACGCCCTCTTCTTCCCTTGTGGCACCGGCCACTTCGTGGGCCTCGAGGCCCACGACATGGAGGCGCTCGGCGAGGACCGCGTCGGCTACGACGCATCCGTCCGCCGCAGCGACCAGTTCGGGCTCCGCTCCCTCCGCCTCGGCCGGGGCCTCCGCCCGGGACACGTCGTCGCGGTCGAGCCCGGCCTCTACTTCATCCCGGCCCTCATCGACCGGTGGCGCGCCGAGCGCCGGCACGAGGCGTTCGTCGACTACGACGCCGTCGGGGCCTACCGCGACGCCGCCGGCATCCGCATCGAGGACGTCGCCCTCGTGACCGACGACGGCCACCGCGTGCGCGGCCCCCCCATCCCCAAGACGGCCGCCGACGTCGAGCGCGCCGTCGCCGAGGCGGACCGATGACGCCCCTCCTCGCCCTCTCCGACGACGACGTCCGCGCGCTCCTCCCCATGCGCGAGGCCATCCCCCTCGCCCGTCGGGCCTTCGAACACCTCGCCGCCGGCCGCGCCGACGTCCCCGTTCGCACGCGCGTCCAGGCCGGGCCGGACGGCGCCGTCGGTCTCGTGATGCCGGCCGCCCTCCCCCGCCCCG
>JAAXJP010000630.1 GCA_012269805.1 Rubrivirga sp. | reverse complement strand
CGGACCTCCGGCGTGCTCTCCCACTCGTCGATCACGCGCTGGAGCGCGGCCGTAGCCGCCTCGGTGTTGCCGGCGGCGGCGTGAGCGCGGGCGGCGTCGAGGAGGTAGCCCGGCGTCGAGGCCGGCGACTCGTACTCGCCCGCGGCGTCTTCGTAGAGGTCGGCGGCGCGGGCGTTGTCGCCCTGCTGCTCGGCGATCGCGGCGCGGCCGGCGATCGCGCTGGCGGCCATGAGGCCGTCGCCATCGTACTCCTCGAAGTACTCGAGGGCCCGGTCGTAGTCGCCGAGCTGGTAGAGCGCGTCGGCGGCGAAGAACGTGGCCTGCTCGCCGGTCGGCGTCGAGCCGTACTCGTCGGCGATCTCGAGGAGGCCGGGGGCCACGTCGGTGCCGTCGAGGGCCGCCTGGTAGTTGCCGGCCTCGTACTGCGTCAGGATGGCGCCCAGGAGCTGCTGGCCCTCGGCCGAGCGGCGGTCCTGCCAGGTCCGCCAGCCGATGATGGCGAGGGCGAGCACGACGAGGCCCACGATCACACCGATGACGGTGGTGCGGTGGTCCTCGAAAAACTCCGTGCCGCGCGTGGCGGCGGTCGTGACGGTGTCCTCGCGGAGGTCGTTCGGCCGCGACGTCGTGAGCGGCTTCGGCGGGTTGATCTGGGCCATCGGGAGAGATCGGGGGGTCGAAAGACGCGGCCGACGCCGCGAACCGCGAAAGGTAGCGGGGCCCCGGCCGGAGGCGCCGTGAAGAGCGAAGCGAGACGGCGCAGGGGATCCCGCCTCGCCCCCTCTTTCAGACGATTTCACCGGAGGCGCTGGACCGGAAGCGGTTCGCGCCCAGTACCCTCGACAGCGTCTTCCCCTCTCCCCCGACCCTCCTCCGCACATGGCCATCAAGATTGGCATCAACGGCTTCGGCCGCATCGGCCGGCTCGTCTTCCGCTCCATCCTCGAGCGCGGCGGCTCCGACTTCGACGTCGTCGCCGTCAACGACCTGACCGACGCCGAGACGCTCGCGCACCTGTTCAAGTACGACTCGGTCCACGGGATCTACCCGGGCGAGGTCACGGCCGAGGGCGACGAGCTCGTCATCGGGGGCGACCGGTTCAAGGTGTTCTCCAAGAAGGACCCGACCCAGCTCCCGTGGGGCGACCTCGACTGCGACGTCGTCGTCGAGTCGACGGGCGTCTTCCGGACGCGCGAGAAGGCCGCGATGCACCTTACGGCCGGCGCCAAGAAGGTGGTCATCTCGGCCCCCGCCTCGGGCGAGGTCGACGCGACGATCGTCCTCGGCGTCAACGACGACACGCTCACGGGCGACGAGGAGGTCGTCTCGAACGCGAGCTGCACCACGAACTGCCTCGCCCCGATGGTCAAGGTCCTCGACGACGCGTTCGGCGTCGAGAAGGGCTTTATGACCACGATCCACGCGTACACGTCGGACCAGCGGATTCAGGACGCCCCGCACAAGGACCTCCGCCGGGCCCGCGCCGCCGCGCTCTCGATGATCCCGACGACGACCGGCGCCGCCAAGGCCGTCGGCCTCGTGCTCCCGGAGCTCAAGGGCAAGCTCGACGGGTTCGCCGTCCGCGTCCCGACCCCCGACGGGTCGATGACCGACCTCACGGCCATCGTCAAGCAGGACGTCACGGTCGAGCAGGTCAACCAGGCCTTCCAGGACGCCGCGGAGGGCCCGCTCAAGGGGATCCTCGAGTACTCGACGGCGCCGCTGGTCTCGATCGACATCGTCGGCAACCCGCACTCGTGCATCCTCGACGCGCCCTCGACCATGACCGACGGGACCATGGTCAAGGTCGTCGGCTGGTACGACAACGAGTGGGGCTACTCGAGCCGGACCGTCGACCTGGTGAAGAAGCTGATGGAGGGCTAGAGGGGCGCGGGAGGGGGGCGCGACGCCTGCCCTCCGCCCCTCCTCCCCTGTTCCATCTCTCCCTCCCGCCTCATGAAGACCCTCTCCGATCTCGACCTCAAGGGCCGGCGCGTGCTGGTCCGGGTCGACTTCAACGTGCCGATGGACGGCGGCACGATTACCGACGACACGCGGATCCAGGCCGCGCTCCCCACGATCCAGGCCATCCTGGACGCGGGCGGGACGCCGGTCTTGATGTCGCACCTCGGCCGCCCGAAGGGCGCTCCCGACCCGCAGTACTCGCTCCGCCCCGTCGCCGACTACCTGGACGGACTCCTCGAGGCGGACGTGGTGTTCTGCGACGAGACCGTCGGCAACGCGGCCCAGGCCTGCGTCGACGGGGCCCCGGACGGCGCCGTGGTGCTCCTCGAGAACACGCGGTTCCTGCCGGGCGAGACCCAGAACGACGCCGACACCGCGCGCGAGCTGGCCCGCCTCGGCGACGTGTTCGTGTCGGACGCGTTCGGCTCGGTCCACCGCGCGCACGCCTCGACGGCCGGCGTCGCGCAGCACCTGCCGCACGCGGCCGGGAATCTCCTCGCGACCGAGGTCGAGTTCCTCACGAAGGCGCTCGACGAGCCCGCCCGGCCGTTCGTGGCCGTTCTCGGCGGGGCGAAGGTGTCGGACAAGATCGGCGTGATCCAGGCGCTCGCGCCGAAGGTGGACCACCTCCTCATCGGCGGCGCGATGGCCTACACGTTCCTCGCCGGCCTCGGCCGGAAGACGGGCGATTCGCTCGTCGAGGAGGACCGGAAGGACGAGGCGTTCCGGCTCTACGACGCGTTCCAAGACACGATCGTGCTCCCCACCGACCACGTCGTGGGCGACCGCTTCGCAGCGGACGCCCAGACGAAGACGGTCGAGGGCGACGTGCCGGACGGGTTCATGGGCCTCGACATCGGCCCTCAGACCCGGAAGGCCTACGCCGACCTCGTGGAAGGCGCCCGGACGGTCCTCTGGAACGGGCCGATGGGCGTGTTCGAGATGGAGCCGTTCGCGGGCGGCACGCTCGCCGTCGCCGAGGCGCTGGCGGAGGCCACGCGCGAGCACGACGCCCTCACGGTGGTCGGTGGCGGCGACTCGGTCGCGGCCCTCAACCAGGCCGGCCTCGCCGACGCCGTCACGCACGTCTCGACGGGTGGCGGCGCGATGCTCGAGTTCATGGAGGGCAAGACGCTCCCCGGCCTCGCCGCGCTCGACGCCTGACGGCGCGCGTGCTCGAGGCCCTCGATCTCGCCGGGACCTTCGTCTTCGCCCTCTCGGGGGCGTTCAAGGCGGTCCGCCTCCGGCTCGACTGGCTCGGCGTCGCCGTCCTGGCGGCGCTGACCGGCATCGGCGGCGGGATCATCCGGGACCTCTTGCTGGGCGTGACGCCGCCGGCCTCGCTCCGGGACGAGCGCTACGTCCTCGTCTGCCTCGGCGGCGCCGCGGCCGTCCTCGTGGCCGCGTCCCGGATCGCCGCCCGCTGGAACCGCGTGATGCTGGCGGACGCCGTCGGGCTCGGTCTGTTCGCGGCGCTCGGCGCGGCGAAGGGGCTGGAGGCCGGCATCGGGCCGCTCGGCGTGGGCCTCACCGGGCCGCTCACGGCCGTCGGCGGCGGCGTCATCCGCGACGTGCTCGTGCGGGAGCTCCCGGCCGTCCTCTACAAGGGGTTCTACGCGACGGCCGCCATCCTCGGCAGCGCCGCGTTCCTCCTCCTCTCTGCGCTCGGAGCCCCTGAGGCGGCCGCCCTTGGCGTCGCGGCCGCGATCACCACTGGGCTCCGCATCGCCACGCTCGTCCGCCAGACGCAGCTTCCCCGCGCGCCCTACCACCCCGAACCTCCCGACACGCTCTGACATGCAGCTTCCCACCCCGCCGCCCGCTCCCGCCGACACGGCGACGCTGGACACCGTCGTCGCGACTGGGCCCACGCTCGAGGACGCCCGCGCGATTGGGAACGCACTCCTCGACGAGGCCTTCTGGCTCGCGATCGCGGACAAGGCCTGGGGCGTGTTCCTCACGATCGCGCTGGCCCTCCTCGCGATCGCGATCGTCAAGCGGATCAAGAAGCGCTGGATCGCCTCCGTCCAGTCCGACACCACGACGGACAAGCGCCGCCAGCGCGTGCTCACCACGGCGGACCTCCTCGGCTCCGTCGCGCGCTACGTGATCTGGACCGTCGCGGCGCTGGCCGTGTTGCCGATTGTCGGGGTGGACATCCGGGGCCTCCTCGCGGGGGCCGGCATCGCCGGCCTGGCGATCGGCTTCGGCGCACAGACGCTCGTGAAAGACGTGATCTCGGGCTTTTTCCTCCTGTTCGATGACACGCTCGGGAACGGCGACCTGATCCGGTTCGGTCAGGACGTCGGTACGGTCGAGTACGTCGGGCTCCGTATGATCAAGGTCCGGAAGTTCGACGGCGAGCTCCTCATGATCCCGGCCGGCGAGCTCCGCACGTTCGGCAACAAGTCGATCGGGTTCGCCCGGGTGATCGTCGAGGTCGGGCTGAGCTACGAGGCCGACATCGACGACACGCTGGCTGCCCTCGAGGCGGTCGCCGCGGAGTGGGCCGAGACCGAGCACGCGAGGGCCGTCATGCTCGAGGAGGCGCCTCAGGTCCAAGCCCTCACGGTCCTCGGCGACTCGGCGGTCACTGCCCGGATCGTCGTCCAGGTCAAGCCCGGCGAGCAGTTCCCCGCCGAGCGCGACCTCCGCAGGCTCGTCAAGAAGCGGTTCGACGAGCGGGGCGTCGAGATCCCGTTCCCGCGCCGGACGGTCTACGTCAAGTCCCTCGCCGACGACGCCGAGGCGGGCGGCCCCGACGACGTGCTCGGGGCGGCGGCTGGCAGCTGAGCCGCCCCCCGCGACACGGAGGCCGGCGGGGCGAGACTCGCCCCCCTTCCCGGCGGGTCGCCCGGCCGTAACCTCGCGGGCGACCGCCCGTAGCCGCGCGCCATGACCGACCTCGCCATCCACGCCGCCGGCCTCGGGAAGACCTACGGCGGCCGGCGGCCGGTCGTGGCGCTGAGGCCGCTCGACCTCGAGGTGGCGCCCGGCGAGACGTTCGGGCTCCTTGGCCCCAATGGCGCCGGCAAGACGACGCTCGTCAAGCTGCTCCTCGGTCTCGTGCGGCCCAGCGCGGGCGACGCCACTCTGTTCGGCCGCCCCATCGCTGCCCCCGAGGCCCGCCGCGTGGCCGGGTACCTGCCTGAAGGCCACCGCTTCCCCCCCTTCCTCACGGCCCGCCAGACGCTCGACCTCTTTGCTCGGATGTCCGGCGTGGGACCGACCCACCGGAGGGCGCGGGCCGAGGCGTTGCTGGAGCGAGTCCGCCTGTCGGGGGCCGCGGACCGGCCGGTGGGGACGTTCTCGAAAGGGATGCTCCAGCGCCTCGGTCTCGCGCAGTCTCTGATGAACCGGCCCCAGATCGTGTTTCTCGACGAGCCGACCGATGGGGTCGACCCGGTCGGGCGCCGGGAGATCCGGTCCCTCATCGAGGGGCTCCGCGACGACGGCGTCACGGTCTTCCTCAACTCCCACTTGCTGAGCGAGGTCGAACGCGTGTGCACCCGCGTCGCGATTCTCAAGGACGGGGAGCGGATCCGCATGGGGACGGTCGACGAGTTGACACGCCAGGGGCGGGCGTGGCGGCTCGTGACGTCGGCCCTCCCGCCCGCCACGCTCGACGCCCTCGGCGACGCGCTGTCCATCGACGGCACCACTCACGAGGGGCTCGTCCGTTCGACGGCGACCGTCCCCGACCGGGCCGCGCTCAACGCCGCGCTGGACCGGCTCCGCGCCGACGGCGTCGAGGTCGAGGCCGTCGAGCCCGCCCGCCAGTCGCTGGAGGACCTCTTCGTCGAGGCGGTCTCCGGCTCCCCCCGCCTCGGCGCCGCGGCGGAGCCACCCGTCGACGGATGACCGGCCTGTTCCTCCTCACGCTCCGTGAGCTCCGCGCCCGGAAGGTGGTCGTCGGGCTGTTCGTCGTGGCGACCGTCGTGTGGGTCGCCCTCGCGCTCGCCCTTCAGCTCGACGTCGTCGACGGCTCGCTCGCCGGCGCCCGCCTGTTCGGACAGGAGACGATCGAGGAGCCGTTCGACCCCGACGAGCCCCTCGTGGACGCGGAAGGCGACCCCGTCCTCGATGACGACGGCGTCCCGCGGACGCGCGGCTCCGACCTCCCGTTCAACGGCGACACCCTGTTGGAAAGCGTCGTGTTTACCGCCCAGGCGTTCGTCTCGGGCGCGGCGTACTGGATCGGGATCCTGCTCGCCCTGTTCGCGACCGGGGGGCTGATCGCGACGCTCACCGAGCGCGGGTACGCCGACGTGATCCTGACCAAGCCGCTCTCGCGCTCGGCCGTGCTCGGCGGTCGTCTCCTGGCGGTGATGGCCGTCATGCTCGCCCTCGTGACGTACTTGTTCGGCGCCGTCTGGCTGGTCATGTCGATCAAGACGGGCATCTGGAGCCCCCGTTTTCTCCTCGCCATTCCGGTCGTGTTCGGGATGTTCGCCGTCGTCTACAGCGTCGTGACGCTCGTCGGGGTGTGGAGCGGGAGCGGGCCCCTGTCGCTGATCGTCACGCTCGGTCTCGGATTCGTCACGCTCGTCCTGGCCATCCCGGAGCTCCCGACGCAGATCGACCGGACGTGGCGTCCGCTCGTCGTCGGGGCCTACCACGTGCTCCCGAAGTTCGGGGCCGTCGGCACGACGATGGTCCCGCAACTCGCGACCGGAGGGGACGTAGGCGCTCTCTACCCCCTCGCGTCCTCGCTCGCGTTCGGCGGCGCCTGCTACGCGCTGGCGTTCGCCCTCTTCTCGCGCAAAGACTACTGACCATGATCACCGCCCGCTCCCACGCCGCCCGGATCGCGCTCCTCGGTGCGTTCGGGGGCCTCCTCATCGCGGGGATCGCCCTCGGTTCCGGGTGCAGCGACTCGGTCGCCGCGCCGGGCATCGGCTCGTCGGCCCAGACGACCGACGCGCTCGCGGTCCTGCCGAGGGACGCCGACGTCTTCGGCATGACGAACCTCGCCGAGGCCCGCGACAGCCAAGCCCTCGCGGCCGCGCTCGGCGAGACCGGCCTTGGCATGGTCAGCGGGACCGGCTCCGAGGACTTCGAGGCGTTCGTGCGACTCACCGGGTTCGACCCGTCCGAGGACCTCGACCGGGTCTACGTGGCCGCTCGCGAGGGCCAGCCGAAGCGGGCCGCCTTCGTGGCCTACGGTCGGTTCGACCGGGAGCGGATCGAGCAGTACGTGTCCGACCAGTCCGACGTCGCGTTCGAGGTCTCGGAGATCGACGGCGTGCCGGTGTACCTGACCACCTCGGACGACGGCGAGCGCGGCGGCTTCGCCCTCGCCAACGACGAGATGGTTCTGGCCGGCGACGAGGCCACCCTCGCCGACATGATCCGCCGCCTCGGCACGACGCCCCCCCCGGCCGACGCCGAGCTCCAAGTCCTCTTCGACCGGGTCGCCTTCCCCGACGGCGCGTGGTTTGTCGCCCGCGGCTTCGACCGCGCCGGCCGCCACGTCCCGGCCGAAGCCCCGCCCTCGGCGATGGCGGCACAAGCGGCCGAAGGGTTCGTCGTGTCGATGAACTTCGAGGGCGACGGCATCCCCGTTCGCGCGTTCCTGAAGACCAAGCCCGAGGCGAGCGCGGACGACGTGGCCGACGTCGTCCGCGGCGGCATCTCGGCCGCTCGCAGCGGGATGAAGGACCGGCCGTCGGCGCTCGACGTGCTCGACCGCGTCGAGGTCGAGGCCGAAGGCGACGGCGTGCGCGTCGAGGGCTTTCTGACGTCCGCGTTTCTCGCCGACGCCCACGAGAGCGGCGGCGGGCGCCGCTGACTCCACCCCCTCGCAGTTTCGCAGGGCGCCTTCTCGATGGGGGGGCGCCCCGCCTGTTTGGAGGGGACGCCGCGACGCCTTGCCTGGGTCGGCTGCCCGGACCACCTTGGGACTCCCGTCATCCCTCTGCTCATGTCCCGGTCGTTACTCCTAGCCACGCTGCTGATCACCTCCACGGCGGGGGCCCAGTCCTTCCAGGGGATCGGCGTGCTGCCGGAGACCTCGCAGACCCTCGCGCTGGGAACCTCCAACGACGGGGCCGTGATCGTGGGGTATGGCGAAGGCCTCGAAGTGGTCCACCCGGATCGGGCCCAGATCTGGACGCCTCAGGCCGGCCTGCGCCCGCTTCAGACCGTGCTCGCTGAGGACTTCGGGACGGATACCACAGGGTGGGCCCTCGAACGTGCCGTGGACGTCTCCCCCGACGGCGCGGTCATCGTCGGCGACGGCGTCACCGGGGGCGAGCGCCGTGCGTTCCGGTGGATCGCCGCCGCTGGCCTCGTCGACCTCGGGACGCTCGGCGGCGGGCTCAGTGTGGGCTCCGCGACCTCCGACGACGGCGCGGTGGTGGTCGGCAGGTCATGGCCCGACGGGGCCACGCACATCCACGCGTTCCGCTGGACGCCCGAGGCCGGCATGGTCGACCTCGGGACCCTCGGGGGCGCCACCTCGGCGGCCTATGGGGTGTCGGGGGACGGGCGCGTGGCGTTCGGGACGGCCGAGGACGTGGAGGGCCTTGCCCGGCCGGTGCGGTGGGTCGGGGCCGGCGAGCCCCAGTTTCTGGGGTCGCTGCGCGGCTCCGGGCTGGGCACGGCGTTCGGGTCCTCCCCGGACGGTCGCGTGATCGTGGGCACGTCGGCGACGGAGGACAACGTCCGCGAGGCGTTCCGCTGGATCGAGGGCCGTGGCATGATTGGCCTCGGCCTGCTCGATGGGGGCCGGGTTCGGGCACGCAGTTCCCGTGCCCTCGCGACCTCCGCTGACGGCAACGTGATCGTGGGCGGCGTGCTCAACGTTGGCGGCTACTACCAGGCCTTCGCCTGGACCGAGGCCGACGGGATGCGTCTCCTCCAAGACATCCTCGTGGATGACTACGGGCTCGACCTGGAGGGCTGGCTCCTCGTCAAAGCGACCTCCATCTCGGAGGACGGCTCCGTCATCGTCGGCTACGGGTTCAACCCGGCCGGGGTGTTCGAAGGATGGAGGGCCGAAGTCCGGCTCGTCACCTCCGACGAGGCCGCGACGCCGGCCCCCCGGCTGCGACTCGAGACGGCCCCGAACCCGACGGGCGACCGAGCCCTTCTCACGGTCCGCGTCGAGCGGGCCACCGACGCGAGGGTGACGCTCTACGACGGGCTCGGCCGCCGCGTCGCCACGGTCCACGACGGCCCGCTGACCGCCGGCCCCCACCGGCTCCCGGTCGACGTGCGCGGGCTCCCGTCGGGCCTCTACCTCGTGCGCGCGGAGGCGGGCGGGCACGCCGCTAGCCAAACGCTGACGGTGATCCGGTAGGCGACCGAGACGGGTGGGAGGCGGGCTACCTTCGGGGGCCCTTTTCGCCGCCGATGTCTCCCGACGCCTTCGCCCTCGACGCGCTCCCGCCCATCCCCCGCCCTGGGCGGGTCCTCCTCACGACGCCCGACCACTTCCGGGTCGAGTACGTCATCAACCCCCACATGGCCGGCAACGTCGGCGATGTGGACCCCGAACGGGCTCGCCACCAGTGGGAGGCCCTAAAGGACGCGTATGACCGTCTCGGCCTGGAGGTGACGGTCTTGGCCGGCGCCCCGGACCTGCCGGACATGGTGTTCTGCGCCAACCAGTCGCTCCCGTACCAGACCCCTGGCGGAGAGCTCGGCGTGATCCTGAGCCGGATGCACGCGGAGCAGCGAAAGCCGGAGGTCGAGCACTACGAGCGGTTCTTCGGGAGCGTCGGCTACGAGGTCCAGGGGCTCGACCCCGACCTGCCCGGCGACTTCGAGGGCATGGGCGACGCCATCTGGCACCCCGGCCGCTACCTCCTCTGGGGGGGCTACGGCTACCGCACCGACCGCCAAGTCTACGAGCGCTTCGCTGAGAAGCTCGGCTTCCCGGTCCTCGCCCTTGAACTCACTGACCCCGACTTCTATCACCTCGACACGTGCCTCTGCCCGCTCGACGAGGAGACCGCGCTGTACTACCCGGGGGCGTTTACGGACGAGGGCATCGCCACCATCAAGGCCCACTTCCGGCGGACGATCGAGGCCCCCGAGGACGACGCCCGCGACCGGTTCGCCTGCAACGCCCACTCCCCGGATGGCCGCCACGTCCTCATCCAGGCCGGCAGCGAAACGACGAACGGCCTCCTCCGCGCCGGCGGCTACGAGCCGGTGGAGCTCGACACGAGTGAGTTCCTGAAGTCCGGAGGCTCGGTCTTCTGCATGAAGCTGATGTACTGGTAGAGAATGGGCCGGAGATCGGAGGACGCAACGGACGGCTCGGCGGACGGCGCCACCCCTCCGGGGCCGATCCGGATCTCCGTCGTGGTCCCGGCTTGGAACGAAGCTTCCGAGATCGCGAGGACGCTCGCCTCGGTGTCCGCCCAGGCCCAGCCGTGGGAGGTCATCGTGGCGGTCGGCGATTCGGACGACGGGACGGCCGAGGCGGCCCGGGGCGCGCTCGCCGGGGTC
>JAAXJP010000115.1:345-2569 GCA_012269805.1 Rubrivirga sp. | reverse complement strand
GACCGAGGCGGGGCAGACTAGATCGGCTCGCCGAAGCCGCGCTCGAACAGGGCCTCCATGGCGTCGGCCGCCTCCGCCTCGTCGTCGCCCTCGAACAGGAGGTCGAGCGTCGCCCCCTGCTCGGCCGCCAGCGTCATGACGCCGATGATGCTCTTCCCGTTGATCTCGTAGCCGTCCTTGCGGATAAAGAACTCGGCGTCGAACCGGGCGGCCTCGCGCACGATCATGGACGCCGGGCGCGTGTGGACGCCGGCTTTGTTGCGGACCGTGACCTGTCGGGTGATCATGAGCTAGAGCGTGCGGGTGGCGAGGCCGAGGGCGAGCTGGCGGAGCGCGTCGGCGGCGGGGCCCGGGGGCAGCGCGTCGAGCGCGGCCCGGCCCGCCTCGGTGTGGCGGGCGACGGCCTCGGCCGCCGCGTCGAGTACGCCGAGCGCCGCGAGCCGGTCCCTCACGGCCGGCACCCGGCCGGGGTCGAGGCCGCCGTCGAGCACCGCCTCGAGCCAGTCGGCGTCCTCGGCCTCGGCGCGTGGACGGGCCGTGAGGACGAGGAACGTCCGCTTGCCCTCGACGAGGTCGCCGCCGACCGGCTTGCCCCACGTCCCGGGGTCGGCCGTGAGATCGAGCAGGTCGTCCTGGATCTGGAACGCGCGCCCCAGCGTGACGCCCGCCTCGGCGAGCGCGCCGACGGCCTCGGGGTCCGCTCCGCCGACGAGGGCGCCGACCTCGAGCGCGTGCGCCAAGAGCGCGCCCGTCTTCCGGTCGATCATCGCGAGGTACTCCTCGACCGTCACGTCGCGGCGCGTTTCGAACGCCATGTCGAGCGTCTGGCCCTCGCACAAGAGCGCGACCGTCCGGTAGTGCGCCTCGGCCAGCGCCCCCGCGTCGGCCCCCTCCGCTCCGACGACGAGGCGGGCGGCGAGGCCCATCATGAGGTCGCCGGCGAGGATCGCCGTCGGCCCGTCCCACCGCTCGTGGACCGTCGGCCGGCCCCGCCGGGTGGCCGCGTGGTCCATGATGTCGTCGTGGACGAGCGTAAAGTTGTGGAAGGTCTCGATGCCGAGCGCGGCTGGGAGCGCGCGTCGGCGGGCCCCCTCCCCACCGAACGCCTCGGCCGCCAGGAGCACGAGGGCGGGCCGAATTCGCTTCCCGCCGCCGTCCAGGACGTAGCGGACGGGCTCGTACAACCCGGCTGGATCGTCCGGCAGGTCGAGCGTCGCGAGGGCGGCGTCGATCTCGGTGGCCAGCGACGCGAGCGAGGGTGCGGTCGTCACGTCCACCTAGATCCCCGCGAGGCCGCGGTCCTCCACCAGCACGTCCGTGACTCGGGCCTGGACCTCGGCGAGCGAGCCGGTCCCGTCGATCTCGTGGTACCGGACGTGCTCGCGGAGGTAGGCCTCGACCGGCGCCGTCTCCTCGTGGTAGACCTCGAGCCGGTGGCGGATCGCCTCGGGCTGGTCGTCCGGCCGGTGGACGAGCGTCTCGGGGTCAACGTCGGCGGGCGGCGGGTTAAAGTCGAGGTGATAGATCGCACCCGTCTCGGGGTCCGTCCGCCGCCGCGAGAGCCGGCCGACGACGTCCTCGTCCGGCACGACGAGGCTCACGACGGCGTCGAGGGGCGCGTCGTTCGCGGCGAGGTGGTCGAGCAGCCACTCGGCCTGCGGCACGGTGCGCGGGAAGCCGTCGAGCACGAACGACCCGTAGTCGATCTGGGCCAGCCTGTCGGCGACGATCCCGTTCGTCACGTCGTCCGGGACGAGCTCGCCGGCCTCGAGGAGGCTGGCCACCTTGAGCCCGAGGGGCGTCCGCTCGCGGATGGCGGCGCGGAACAGGTCGCCGGTCGAGAGATGAGTCAGGTCGTGGTCGCGGGCGAGGCGCTTGGCCTGCGTCCCCTTGCCGGCCCCCGGTGGGCCGAAGAGAGCGAGTCGCATCGATTGGCGTTGGAGAGGACCCGAAGATAACGGGCCGCGCGGCCCCGCCGCCCGCGGGCCCTCGCCCGGCGCTAGTCGTCGTCGGCGAGGGCGTCGAACGCCCCCTCGTGACCGGTGTACTTCCGGATGGCCTGGTCCATGAGCGACTTCGCCGCGATGGCCACGGCCGACTTGACCGCCACGTCGATGGCTTCCCGGAACGACGACCGGGCCTGGACCGCCGCGGCCTGGGCGTCGCCGTAGGCGACGGGCATCGTGTCCATTGCCGTCCGGAGGGCCTGCTCGACGTCGGCGCC
>JAAXJP010000115.1:0-335 GCA_012269805.1 Rubrivirga sp. | reverse complement strand
GCCGAGGAGCGCCCCGAGGAGCGCCCCGGCGCCGGCCGCGGCCAGCGTCGCGAGCTCCGGCCGCTGGCGGATCCGGTCCATGAGCGGCCGCCCGCCGACGTTGACGTCGTCGAAGGCCGTGGTGGCCTCGTGCTTCAGCGCGTCGAGGTGGTAGCGGATGTCCCGCTCGCGGGCGATCAGCCGCTGCTTGACCTCCTCCGCCGAGAGGTGGACCGTGCTGACGTCCGGCTCGGCGGGCGACGGGAGCGACCGGGGGCCGGATTCGAGGGCCTTGGTGGGCGAGGTGGGTCCGGGGGTGGGCATGGGCTACACGGCGGCGTTGCGAACGGAGGCCG
>JAAXJP010000411.1 GCA_012269805.1 Rubrivirga sp. | reverse complement strand
CCCGCCCGGCGGGGGCGACCCCGCCGCCCCCCCGCGCCCGGCCCGCCACCCCCACCCGGCGACCCCCCAGGGCCCCCCGACACCCGGGGGGGACGGGGTCCCGCCAGCCGAGCGACGCACGGCGAGTGCGTCCGCCAGCGGCGGGCGGGGCGGGTTCGGGCCACGTCTCCAACAGACGTGGCGGTCCACACGGGTCGGCGCTCTACGTCACCGAGGCGGGGAGCCCCGGCGCGAGCGCGGACCTAGTCAGGCGTGCGGACGGTCCTAAGCGAGGGGGACGAGGTCGAGCCCCAGCGGCTCGACCTCGGGCGGGGCGGCGCCGACGTAGACGTACGCCGCGGGCGCCGATGCCGGGCGGACACCAGCATCCGGGACGATGCCGGTCGGCGCGAAGACGACGTGGCAGAGGCAGTCGGCGAAGGTGCCCTCCTCGTGCTCGTGCTCGTCGTTGTGGCTGTCTCCGGGCGCGGGGACGGGGTGGCCGCCACTCGCGAGCGCGTCCGTGTGCGTCTCTTCGTGCTCAGTTGCGACCGCCTCGTCGGCGCACGCGACGAGGTCCGTCGTCTGCACGACGACGAGGACCGCGAGGAGCGCGGCGAGCGGGGGCAGGAGGCGGCGGAGCGTGGTCATGCGGCGGGGGCCAACGTCGTATCGGCCGGTCGCGTTTCATCCTCAACGGCCACCTCGGCGACGTGCTCGGCGGCCACGCTCAGGAGCGCGGCGACGTGGTCGTCGTCGAGCCGGTGGTAGACCACCTTCCCGTCGCGGTCGCTCGCGACGAGCCGGAGCGCGCGGAGGCCGCGGAGTTGGTGGCTCACGGCCGACTCGGTCACGCCGATGGTCGCGGCGAGGTCGCACGTGCAGAGCGGGCCGACCTGGAGCGCGGCGAGGAGCCGGAGCCGGGTCGGGTCGCCGAGCGCGGCGAAGAGGGCGCGGGCGGCGTCGAGGCGCTCGGCGCGGTCCGCCAGCGCGGCGCGGGCGGCGGCCACGGCGTCGGGGTGAACGCAGCGGACGTCGCAGGAGTCGGATGACGATTGAGCCACAGACCAAACGTACCGCGTTGTACAAGTCGACGCAACCCTACCGGCACCCTTCGCGGGTGGTTCACAGCGGTTGGGTCAAGCCGCGCAGCAGGAGAGAGTCTCGATGTCCTTCTGGAACGTGATGGCCGCAAGTTTGACAGCCTCGGACAGCGTGAGGTAGGGGTGGAAGGCATCGGCGATCTGCTCCGTCGTGATCCCGTGCCGGATGGCGAGGGCCACCTCCATGAGGAGCTCGGCACCCTCGGGCGCCAGGACCCGGGCGCCGAGGAGCCGGTCGGTCTCGCGGTCACGGACGAGCGTGAGGTGCCCCCGCGTGTCGCGGGCGGCGAGCGCGCGGGGGACGTGCTCCATCGCGAGCGTCGTGGCCTCGGCGTCGTGGCCCGCCGCCTGGGCCTGAGCGAGGTCGAGGCCGACGCCGGCGAGCTGGGGGTCGGTGAAGACGACCCAGGGGAGCGCCGTGTAGTCGGCCTCGGCGGAGAGGCCCTGGGAGGCGTTCCGGGCCGCGAGCGCGCCCTCGTGCGCCGCGGTGTAGACGAACATCTTATCGCCGAGGACGTCGCCGGCCCCGAACACGCCCTCGACCGTGGTGCGGAGCGAGGCGTCGACGGGGAGGAACCCGCGGTCGTCAGGCATGACGCCGAGGGCCTCCAGGCCGAGGCCGTCGGTGTTGCCGCGGCGGCCGGTCGCGAGGAGGAGGTGCGAGCCGCGGACCGTCTCGGTGCGGCCGTCGACCTCGATCTCGACGACGGTCTCGGCCCCCTCGCGCCGGACGGACCGGAGGGCGACGCCGGTGCGGACGTCGACGCCGTCGGCCCGGAGGAAGGCGGTGAGCGGGTCGGTGAGCGCGGCGTCCTCGGCGGGGAGGATGCGGCCGGACCGTTGGAGGAGCGTGACCGGCACGCCGAGCCGGGCGAACGCCTGGGCCGCCTCGACGGCCACGTAGCCGCCGCCGAGCACGACGAGGTGGTCGGGGGCCTCGGCGAGGTCCCAGAGCGTGTCGTTCGTGAGGTACCCGGCGCCCGCGAGGCCGGGGACGCCGGGGACGAACGTCCGGGCGCCAGTCGCAACGAGGACGGCCCGAGCGCGGAGCGCGGGGCGGCCCTCGACCTCGACCGTGTGGAGGCCGTCGCCCGCGAGGGGGCCGCCCTCGCGCCCCGCCAGCCGAGCGCGGCCGGCGACGAGGTCGACGGCGTCGTCGGCCCCCGCGACGTCGACGTACTTCGACTGGCGGAGGTCGGCGACGAGCGCGCGGACCTGGGCGAGCACGGCGCCGAAGTCAGCGACGCGGCCCGAGGTCTCGACGCCGTCGAAGGCGTCTCGCTGGGCGCGGTGGACGGCCTCGGCCGCGCGGATCGTCGCCTTCGAGGGGACGCAGCCGACGTTCACGCACGTCCCGCCGATGGGGAGCCCGTCGTTCACGATCGCGGCGCGGCCTCCCAGCTCCGACGTCTTGAGCGCGGCGGCGAAGGCGGCCGAGCCGCCCCCAATCACGACGAGGTCGTAAGCCCTCTCGGGGAGCGGGCCCGGTTC
>JAAXJP010000568.1 GCA_012269805.1 Rubrivirga sp. | reverse complement strand
AGGAAGTACCGCTCCGGGCGGACCCAGGCGGCGTCGAGGCGGGCGAGGTCCTCCCCCCCAATGGAGCTCCCCCGGGGCGCGTTGAAGTGCGTGTCGAGCGCGTCCTGGACCGTCTCGCCGAGGCTCGCGAGGCGCCGGAGGCCCCAGACCCTCGCCCCTTCCGTCAGCGTGTCCTTGTGGACGACGACGACTCCCCGGAGGTCCGTGTGGTTGCGCTTGTGCCGGAGGAAGATCGAGCTCTTCTGGAGGACGGCGCCGGGGTCGTCCTCGCGTCCCACGTCGGAGACGAGGGGGAGCAGGGCCGCACGGTAGATGCCGTAGCCTGCCATCTGGGGCCAGTCGGCCGCCGAGCCCCGTGTCGGGAGCGTCTGGACGGTCTTGACCTCGGGCGCGTTGATCCGCTCCTGCGGGTTGTACCCGAAGGCGTTGCGGAGCTCTTTGAGCCAAGCGTCCAGGAGCTCGCTAATCCGCTGGGCCTCGGGCGCCCCGCCCAAAGCGCTGCTGCACGTCTGGTACAGGTCGTGGACGTACTCGGCGACGAAGTGGGCCGAGTGCTCGTCGGACGTCTTCGTCGGCGCGACGAGGCCGTAGTCGGCGTCGAGGCAATCGGGGCGCTTGCGGGGCTCGCCACCCTCGGGCTCGTAGTGGGCGCGGAGCCGGTCGCGGTAGCCGGTCGCCGTATAGACGAGGGAGCCGGGCGAGAACGCGCCGACTGGGACGCCTTCGAGCCGGACGAGGAGCACGTCGGTCCAGGCGTAGGGCTTGCCCGGCTCGAGCTCGACGGGCGGGGGCGCGAGCGTGCGGAGCGCGGCCGACAGCTTCCCACCGCCGGTGAGGTTCACCGGGACGACCTCGACGTCGTAGCCGTAGACCTCGCGGAGCGCGAGCAGGCTCAACAGTCCCCGCCAGTCGGCGACGGCCTGGGCGTGGAGCGGGTGCGACGGCCGGAGCGCGGCCTGGAACAGGACGGCCCGTGCCCACACGTCGGGGACCGACGAGACGCCGCGCGCCGTCGCGCTGTCGTCCACGGCGATCCCGTTGCCGACGGCCTGGAGGAGCCCGGACGGCTGAGCCGACCAGTGCGCCGAGGCCGCCGGCATCGGGACGTTCGCCGTCTCCGGGTCGAGCGAGGGGAGGTAATGGTGACCTGGTTCGACGGGCATCTTAGGCGGCCTCCTCGGCGGTCTGGAGAGAGTAGTTGTCGGTCGCGAAGGCGCGCGAGGCCCGGTAGAACAGGTTCACGAACACGTCCGAGTTCGAGACCGAGGCGTCGGGCTGGCCGACCACGTTGGTTCCGAGGAGCACGTTCTCGAAGGCCGTGAAGTCCTCGTTCTGGGTCCGGTCGCGGAGGAGCGTCCCGACGCCGTGCTCGTGGCCGGGCGCCTTCGGGTTGGGGATCTCGCCTTCGCGCGTGAGGAGTTGCGCCCCGTTGAAGAGACGGACGTTGCCGTCGGGGCCGGGGTCGAGCGCGGCGGCCCAATCGACGTAGCGGCGGAGGTAGGCCGCGACGGCGTCGATCCGCTGGCGGTCGGCCGGCTGGCGGGGGTCCTTGTCCTTGTTCCGCCGGCCGATCATGTTGCGCGGCGCGAAGTGGTCGGCGTGCCAGGCGTCCGAGACCTCGTCGATGTCGCGGTCGAGCGTCGGGACGCCGTAGGCGAGCGTCGTGTAGGCGAACGCGGCGAACGACGTCAGTCGCTCCTTCACGAGCGCGAGCCGCCGGGGGACCGCGTCGGCGTCGCGTGAGACCGGGAGGTCCTTCCACTCCAGGCGCGGGTCGGGCCGGGCGGCGTGGAAGTACTTCGTCTCGCCGCCGTGCGGCCGGCTCTCGTAGAAGTCCAGGGCCGCGAGCGCTCCGGCGAGCTCGATGTAGTGCGGCCGGTTCTTCTGGTTCTGGTTGCCGGGGCTGAACGCGCCGACGTCCTGGCCGAGCGAGTCGCCGAGGAGGTAGACATCGTCGAAGGCGAGGTCCTTCTCGGCGTAGTAGGCGAGGGCCGCCTTCGTCGCGATCGGGAAGTCCGACGACGTGACGAACATCTGGGGCTGCCCCGGCGGGGGCGTGCCCGGTGCGAACGAGAAGTACGGGAGGACGAGGCCGGCCCCGAGCCGGATCTTGCTCGCTGTACCCAAGCTCGCGCGGGCGTCGAACTTGAGCACGTCGGGCGCCCCGAGCGTCGGGATGCCGGCTGCGCCCGTGCCTCCGAAGATGGAGCCGGCGAGGAACACCTGGACCTCGCCCGGGGCCTGCGCGCCCTGGACGTCCTGCCAGAACGTCTGCCAGGGGTCCACGTCGGTCGGCACGTCCGAGATGACGGTTGCGCCGATGTTGGGGTGGCCGCGGAATCCCTCGTCGAGCGCCGTCCCCATCTCGTCGTCCGAGAACAGGACCTTGGCGAAGTCGGCGAGGGCCGGGTTCGACTGCTTGACCGTCGCGAGACCGACGTAGTCGGCGAGGCGGACGCCCCGGCGGTCGAAGATGTGCCAGACGGCCGGGTCCGGGAGCGCCACGTTCGTCTGGACCCCGAAGACGACCTATACGCACCGCAGCTCCAACCCATACCAACACGCGAAGAACGCAT
>JAAXJP010000045.1 GCA_012269805.1 Rubrivirga sp. | reverse complement strand
CCCCTAGGGGAGGCGTCGGGGCGCCCAACCCGTTCGTTCTCGCCCGCCACCTTCCCATGCACTCCCGCATCCTCACCCTCTCCCTCTCGCTCGTCGTCGCCCTCCTCGTCGGCGGTGCCGACGGGTGCTCCAGCGACCCGAACGTCGAGGGCGCCAAGCTCGACCTCCGCAACGGCGACTACGACCGTGCGCTCGAGAACCTCGACGAGGCCCTCGCCACGAACCCCGACAACGTCGAGGCCCTCATCCTCCGCGTCGAGGTCCGCCGTCAGCAGTACGAGAACACGGCCGGCGCCCAGCCGAAGGCCGCGTACCTCGCCGACAACTACGACGCCATGATCGCGGACTACGAGCGCGCCGCCCAGCTCGCGCCCGAGGACCCTGACGTGACGGCCACCCGGCTCGGCCTCTGGGCCCTCGCCGTCAACGCCGGCAACGAGATCATCCGGAACCCTGAGGCGGACGTCGCCGACGCCGTCGGCTACTTCGAGACGTCGTCCGAGCTCTACCCGGACTCGTCGCAGGGGTACCTCGGCCTCGGCCTCGCCTACCTCCGCACCGGCGACGCCACGCAGGCCCTCCCGGCTCTCGAGCGCGGCACGACCATCGCCCCGAACGACCCGGTCCTCGCCTACTACTACGGCCGCTCGCTCGTCCTCGCCGACCGGGGCGCCGAGGCCGTGACGTTCCTCGAGGGCGCGCAGGAGCGGTTCCCGGACGACGAGGACATCCAGACGATGCTCCTCAACGCCTACACCCAGTCGGGCAACACGGCCGCGGCCGTCGAGCGCTACGCCGACGCCGTCGCCTCGCAGCCCGACAACCCGACGCTCCGCTACAACTACGGCGCGCTCCTCCTCGAGACCGAGCGGTACGACGAGGCCATCGAGCAGCTGACGCGCGCGACCGAGCTCGCCCCCGACAACTCGGACGCGTTCTACAACCTCGGCGCGGCCTACCAGAACCGCGCGGCCTCGCTCAACGAGCAGGCCAACGCCGAGGAGGACGTCGACGCGGCCAACGCGCTCATCGACGAGCGGAACGAGAACCTCGAGATGTCGCTCGAGCCGCTCATGCAGGCCCGCACGCTCGCGGCCGGCACGGCCGACGAGGCCGGCGTCTGCGACGCCCTCTTCCGCGTCTACACCCAGCTCGGCCGGGTCGACGATGCCGAGGGCGTCTCCGAGTGCGCCGGGATCTCGATGAACTAGCGCCGACCTCGGATCTTTCCCCGGCGGGGGCGTGGTTCGCCGCGCCCCCGCTTTTTTATTCGCCCTCTCCCTGACCGCCCCTCCATGCCCGACTCCCCCCGCCTCGGTACCGAGCCCGACGACCTCGGCTTCGGCACGCGCGCCATCCACGCCGGCCAGGAGCCCGACCCGTCCACCGGCTCCATCATGACGCCGGTCCACCTTACGAGCACCTACGTGCAGGAGGCCCCGGACGTCCACAAGGGCTACGACTACGCCCGCGTCGGCAACCCCACGCGGACGGCGCTGGAGCAGAACCTGGCCTCGCTCGAAGGGGCGGACCACGGGATCGCGTTCGCGTCCGGAGTCGCCGGGATCGACGCGATCCTCCGGCGGCTCCGGCCGGGCGACCACGTCGTCTCGACGAGCGACCTCTACGGCGGGACGTACCGGCTGATGACCCAGATCCACCAGCCGATCGGCGTCGAGTTCTCGTTCGTCGACCTCCACTCGACGGACGCCCTCGCAGAAGCGATCACCGACGCGACGAAGCTCGTCTGGATCGAGACCCCGACCAACCCGCTCCTCCGTGTCTACGACATCGAGGCCCTGGCGGAGGTCGCGCACGACAAGGGGGTCGACGTGGCGGTCGACAACACGTTCGCCAGCCCGTACCTCCAGCGGCCGCTGTCGCTCGGGGCCGACCTCGTGCTCCACTCGACCACGAAGTACCTCGGCGGCCACTCCGACGTCGTCGGTGGGGCCATCATGACGAGCGACGACGGGTGGAACGAGCACCTCCGCTTCCAGATCAAGTCGGTCGGTGCCGCACCGGGGCCGATGGACTGCTTCCTCCTGCTCCGCTCGACGAAGACGCTCCACCTCCGCATGGAGCGCCACTGCGCCAACGCCCGGGCCGTCGCCGACCATCTCCGAGGCCACGACAAGGTGGCCCGCGTGTTGTACCCGGGCTTTGAGGACCACCCCGGCCACGAGACCGCCGCCCGCCAGATGGACGGGTTCGGCGGGATGGTGTCGATCGTGCTGGAAGACGACGCGCTCGAGACGGCCGTCCGGTTCATGCAGTCAACCCAGCTGTTCGCGCTTGCGGAGAGCCTCGGCGGCGTCGAGAGCCTCGTGTCGCACCCCGCGAGCATGACGCACGGCTCGATCCCCGCCGACGTCCGCCGGGCGGCCGGGCTGCCCGACAGCCTCGTCCGCCTCAGCGTCGGCGTCGAGGACGAGGCCGACCTGATCGCCGACCTCGACCGGGCGCTCGCCGCGACCTGACTCCGCCCGCCTCGGGACCCCGAGCGGGCCCCGAGCGGGCCCCGAGGCGGGCCGGATCGCCGGCCCGGGCCGATCGTATCAGGAGACGGCGTTACGGC
>JAAXJP010000359.1 GCA_012269805.1 Rubrivirga sp. | reverse complement strand
CCGTCCCCGCGGCCCCCGAGCGGGGCGAGACGCCGGAGAGCGACACGGCGGCGGCCGTCGCCGAGAAGGCGGCCGGCAAAAAGGGCAAGCGCGCCCGCCGTCCGGGCCGCCGCGGGGGCCTCACGTCGCAGGTCGTGTCGAAGAACGGCCAGTCGCGCTCGAAGAAGGGGAAGAAGTAGGGGCCTCCTGCGTGGTTCGTGGTGCGTGAGAACGCGATGACCGACTCCGACGCGCACCACGCGACGCCCCCCGCGCCCACCATCGCCGCGCTCGCGACGGCGCGGGGGACGGCGGCGCTGGCGGTGATCCGGGTGAGCGGGCCGGAGGCGGCACCGATCGTCGCGTCACGGTTCGCCGACGGCGCGCTGGCGGACGCGGCGGGCCGGACCGTCTGGGTCGGCTGGCTGCGCGACAACGACGGGCGCCGGGTCGACCAAGTCGTCTGCGTCGTCTGGCGCGGGCCGCACTCGTCGACGGGCGAGGACGTGGTCGAGGTGACGTGCCACGGCGGCGACACGGTCGCGCAGGCCGTCCTGCGGGCGCTCTACGACGCCGGCGCGCGGCCCGCCGCGCCGGGCGAGTTCACGCAGCGCGCGTTTCTCAACGGCAAGCTCGACCTCGCACAGGCCGAGGCCGTCGCCGACCTCATCCACGCGGAGAGCCGGCTGGGGCACCGGACGGCCATCGCGGCGCTTCGCGGGCGCGTGTCGGAGGCCGTGGGCGCCGTCCGCCAGTCGCTCGTGCAGACGGCGGCGCTGGTCGAGCTCGAGCTCGACTTTGGCGAGGAGGACGTCGAGTTCGCCGACCGCGACAGTCTCCGCGACCTCCTCGCCGAGGCGGACCGGTTGCTGGAGGAGCTCGCCGGCTCGGCCCGCCTCGGGGCGCTCGCGCGCGACGGCGTTCGCGTGGTCCTCGGCGGCCGGCCGAACGCGGGCAAGTCGACGCTCCTCAACGCGCTCGTCGGCGACGACCGCGCCATCGTCTCGCCCGTGGCGGGCACCACGCGCGACGCGGTCGAGGCCGAGGCCGAGATCGGTGGCCTCCGCGTCCGGTTCGTCGACACGGCCGGCCTCCGCGAGACGGCCGACGCGATCGAGGCCGAGGGCACCCGCCGCGCCCGCGCCGCCATCGACGCGTCGGACGTCCTTGTCTACGTCGTCGACGCGAGCGTTGGGCTGGACGACGAGGAGCGGGCCTTCCTGACCGCCCTCGCCAGGCGCCGTCCAGAGCTGCCGGTCGTCCTCGTCCAGAACAAGGCGGACCTCGTGGACGGCCCCGCCCGCCTCGGCGTCGAGGCGGAGGGGGCCGGGGCAGCCCTCGCGGTGTCCGCGCACGGCGCGCTCGCCGATCCCGCCGCACTCGACGGCCTCCGCCGGTCGCTGCTGGCGGCCGTCCGGGCCGAGGGGCTGGACGCGGCGGCGGGCGGGCTCGTCGCCGTCAACGAGCGGCACCGGACGCACCTCGAGGCAGCCCGGGCGGCCGTCGGCCGCGCGCAGCGGTCGCTGGCGGCAGGCTCCGGCGGCGACACGCTCGCGCTCGACCTCCGCGCGGCGCTCCACGAGCTCGGCCTCGTAACGGGCGCCGTGACCACGGAGCACGTCCTCGACGCCGTGTTCTCCCAGTTCTGCATCGGCAAGTAGGGGCGAGGCGTCGGCCCGCCCGATCCCAACTCTGTCTGCCCGGGCGCGTCGACCTGACGGCTCGGCGAGGCGGAGGGGCTAGAGGTCTGGCAGGATCTCGGCCCCCGCCGGCGCCTCGAACGCGGCCCCCGGCGTGTCCGGCGCGAAGGCGACCTCGGTGAGCGTGCCCCGCGCCTTGGCTGGGCCCGGCCCGCGGGCGGACCCGTCCCACAGGAACGACCGGAACCCCTCCTGGAACGTCACGCCGCCGACCGTCTGCGCGCCGTCGTACAGCATGACCGTCTCGGGTGTGTGGCCGCCGTCCGGGTTAAACGGGCTGTAGGAGACGACGTAGCGGACGGCGCCGACGCGGTCCGTGGCCGGGTCGACGAGGAGGTAGTAGTAGTCGTCCGGCGCGTCGCCCGTGCCGGGATCGAAGGTCACGCGGACCTGGTCGTAGGTCGTGCCCTCGACCGTCAGCGTGTCCGCGGTCTCCAGCCGGACGCCGGGGTCGGCGAGGACGAACGGCATCGCCACGAAGTAGTACGGCGTGAGCGCCCAGAACCGCGGGTCGGTCGGGACGGCCTCGACATCGGGGACGGCCCACGCCACGGCGCCGGTCCACCCGAACCGGACCGTCGAGTCGGCCGCGCCCTCCTCCGGAGTCGGCGAGGCCAGCGTGTGGACGGCGCGGGCGGACCACGGGTCGACGAGCTGGCGGGTGTCGAGCGGGTCGCCGGCCGGGGCGCCCGTGCTGTCGAGCCGGACGTAGCGGTAGCGCCAGCGGACCGGCCCGTTCCGGTACCACGTCGCCAGCCCGCCGTGCGCGTCGATGGCTGCGAGCACGCGGCGGCCGGCGTCGGTGGCGGCGAGCCGCGCGGTGGCCTCCGCGACCCGGGCGTCGACGGCACGGTCGGAGGGACGGGGGGCGTCCGTGCACGCGGCGAGAGACAGGAGAGCTGCGG
>JAAXJP010000717.1 GCA_012269805.1 Rubrivirga sp. | reverse complement strand
ACACGACGCGGACGGCGCTCGCGACCAACGACAGCCCGGACCTGCCGTTCTCGCACTCGCTCAACCCGTACCGGGGGTGCGAGCACGGGTGCCCGTACTGCTTCGCCCGGCCGAGCCACGAGTACCTCGGCTTTTCGGCTGGGCTCGACTTCGAAACGAAGATCGTCGCCAAGCCGGACCTCCCGCGACTGTTGTCGGATGCGCTCCAACGGCCGGGCTGGCGACCTCAGACGATCGCGCTCTCGGGCAACACGGACCCGTACCAGCCGGTCGAGCGGACGCTGGAGATCACACGCGGCTGCCTCGAGGTCCTGCTCCGCCACCGGAACCCGGTCGGGCTCATCACCAAGAACGCGCTCGTCACGCGCGACCTCGACGTGCTCCGCGACATGGCAGCGCTCGACCTCGTCCGCGTCACGCTCTCCATCACCACGCTCCGCGACGACCTCGCCGGGCCGATGGAGCCGCGCGCGAGCCGGCCGGCGGCGCGGCTCCGGGCCGTCGAGGCGCTCGCCGAGGCGGGCGTGCCCGTCGGCGTCAACGCGGCGCCGCTGATTCCAGGGCTGACGGACGAAGAGCTCCCGGCCATCCTCCGGGCGGCCGCCGACGCGGGCGCGACGTCGGCCGGGTACATGCTCGTCCGGCTGCCGGGCGCCGTCGCGGAGGTCTTCGAGGAGTGGCTCCGGCGGACGCTCCCCGACCGGGCCGACCGCGTGCTCAACCGGATCCGCGAGGGCAAGGGCGGCCGGCTCAACGACCCGCGCTTCGGCCACCGCTTCCGCTCGACCGGGCCCTACGCCGAGGCCGTCCGCCAGGTGTTCCGCGCCGAGGTCCGCCGGCTCGGGCTGAACCGGCCGCGGGCGCCGCTCGCGACGCACCACTTCCGGCGGCTGGCGGGCGGCCAGATGGACCTGTTCTGAGGCGGAGGGAGAGAATCGTGTGATCCCCCGATGTGGCCCGCGCGGGCGCCGGCCGATTCTGACGAGCGGCTCACCGGGGTCTCTTTTCCCCCTCCGGGGCCGGCTCTTTCTGTGGTGGGAACGGGCCGGTCCTCCGGCGACGAGGCCGCTGGCACCCTGCTGTACGGGAGCCGGCGGCCTCGCGCGGGTTCGGCGGGCGGGGTCAGGCCGCCGCCTGGGCCGCCTCGGTGAACGTCTCGACGAGGTCGAGCCGCTCCCACGGGAACGCGTCGCGGCCAAAGTGGCCGTAGGCCGCCGTCTGGCGGTAGCGCGGGCGGACGTCGCCGTCGGGGTCGATGAGCCCGAACCGCTCGATGATCGCCGCCGGCCGGAGGTCGACGCGCTCGGCCACGAGGGCCGCAAGCTGGACGTCGCTCAGCCCGTGCTTCGCCGTCCCGTTCGTGTCGACGCGGACCGAGACGGGGTCGGCCACGCCGATCGCGTAGGCCACCTGGACGAGCGCCTCGTCGGCGAGGCCGGCCGCGACGAGGTTCTTGGCCACGTGACGCGTCGCGTAGGCCGCGCTCCGGTCGACCTTCGAGGGGTCCTTGCCCGAGAACGCCCCGCCGCCGTGGGCGCCCTTCCCGCCGTACGTGTCGACGATGATCTTCCGGCCGGTCAGCCCCGTGTCGCCGTGCGGGCCGCCGATGACGAACGTGCCCGTCGGGTTGACGTGGAGGATGAGGTCGTCGTCGACGAGCTCGGCCGGGAGGACGTGCGGGAGGACGTGCTCGCGGACGTCGGCCTTGACTTGGGCCAGCGACGCGCCGTCGTCGTCGCCCAACTCGTCGTGCTGCGTCGAGATGACGACCGTGTGGACCCGTTTGGGCGTCCGGCCGTCGGCCTCGTACTCGATCGTCACCTGGCTCTTGGAGTCCGGCCGGAGGTACGGCATGACGTCGGCGTCGGGGCCGGCCGTGGCCTTCCGGATCTCGGCGAGCCGCTTGACGAGCCGGTGGCTCAGGGTGAGCGCCAGCGGCATGAGCGTCGCCTCGTCCTCGCGCGTGGCGTAGCCGAACATCATGCCCTGGTCGCCGGCGCCCTGCTCGGCGTGGAGCCCGCGGTCGTCGTCGACGCCCTGCGCGATGTCGGCCGACTGCTCATGGATCGACACGAGGACGCCGCAGCTCCGGGCGTCGAACTGGAGGAGCGGGTCGGTGTAGCCGATCTCCTCGATCGTCTGGCGCACGACCTCCTGGACGTCGACGTAGGTGTCGCTCGTGACCTCGCCCGAGACGACGACGAGCCCGGTCGTGCAGAGGGTCTCGATGGCGCAGCGGCTGCGGGGGTCGCCCGCGAGGAACGCGTCGAGGAGGGCGTCGGAGATCTGGTCCGCGACCTTGTCGGGGTGGCCTTCCGAGACGGACTCGGAGGTAAAGAGGATCGCCATGAGGAACGCAACGGGAAGACGGGGGCGACGAAGGTAGCGGCGCCCCGGGAAGCCTGGCGGCCGAGCCGGGGGTCCGGGGCGCCTCTCCGGCGCGTCTTCCGGGAATCTGCGATGGGGGGCGCGCGTAAGGAGGGCCGCCACCGGCCCGTCTGGGCCTCGGACCGCCGGCCCGATTGCCCGCCCCGGCCGGCTGGCGTAGCTTTCCCGCCCCTGTGGCGCCGTTCCGCGCCCGCCC
>JAAXJP010000709.1 GCA_012269805.1 Rubrivirga sp. | reverse complement strand
ACATAGACACGTGCCGACCCGCCTGATCTATGAGCAGGAGGGCACCAATTGGGGGGCTTGGAGGGAGTCCCTGTCGTCTGCGCCCGGCCGAGTTGGGCGAGGCCGCCGGGGCGGGTACCCTACCCGGTCCCACTCTCACGATCGAACGGTCCCAGCGGCACCCCAGGGAAGCGCTCGTCGTCCCGACCCCTCGCATGAATCTCGTCGTCCTCATCCTCGCCGCCTTGGTGGCCCTCGCCAGCTTCGCCCCGCTCGGTCGGCACGACGCCTGGGGGGTCCGCTCGCTCGACTTCCCCCGGCTCCCGCTCTTCGTCGTCGGACTGGTCCTCCTCGTGGGGTACGGTCTCGCCTGGGGGGGCGGGTCGTGGCTGGAGGCCGTCACGTTGGGCGCGCTCGCCGTCGCCCTCCTCCTCCAGGCCTACCGGATCCTCCCGTTCACGCCGCTGTGGCGCAAGCAGGTCCTCACGGCCGCTCCGGGGACCGGGGCCCCGTCGCTGTCGCTCGTCGTGGCCAACGTGCTCATGAGCAACCGGGAGGCCGGCCGGCTGGTCGAGATCGTCCGCGAGTGGGCCCCGACCTGGTCCTGACGCTCGAGCCCGACGGCTGGTGGGAGCGCGAGCTCCGAGTCCTCGAGGACGACTACCCGCACACGCTCAAGGCGCCGCTGGACAACCGGTACGGGATGCTCCTCCACTCGCGCCTCGAGCTCGTCGAGCCCGAGATCAAGTACCTCATCAGCGACGAGTTCCCGTCGATGCACATGCGCGTCCGGCTGGCGTCGGGCGACGAGGTCTGGCTCCACTGCCTCCATCCCGAGCCGCCCTCGCCCACCGAGGCCGACGAGTCGACCCGGCGCGACGCCGAGCTCCTCATCGTCGGGGACGAGGTCAAGGACCGCGACGAGCCGACGGTCGTCGCCGGCGACCTTAACGACGTGGCCTGGTCGTACACGACGACGCTCTTCCAGAAGATCAGCGGCCTCCTCGACCCCCGGAAGGGGCGGGGGATGTTCAATACGTTCCACGCCGAGCACCCCCTCCTCCGGTGGCCGCTCGACCACGTCTTCCACTCCGACCACTTCACGCTCGGCGAGATGGCCCGGCTCCCGGCCTTCGGGTCCGACCACTTCCCCGTCTACGCGCGGCTGGTCCTCGAGGCGGGCGCCGAGGCCCGTCAGGACGAGGTGGAGGCCGACGCCGCCGACGTCGCGCGGGCCGAGGAGAAGGTCGCCGCGGTGGACCAGCAGGAGGCGATGTGACGACCGTCTGAGCCCGGCCTCCGGGGGGGGAGGGTCACGTGGCGATGCGGGACGCCGCGCGGCGGAGGGCGGCGAGGTCAGGCTCGAACGTCAGGGTGCCCTCCGCCCGGGCGAGGGCGAGGCTCGCGTGCCGGGCGGCGCTCGCCCGGAGAGCGGGCCCCCCCACCTCCGCGAGCGTCGCGAACGCCTTCTGGAGCCGGACGCCCACCTCGACGGCCCCGGCCCCGTCGCGGGCGATGCCCGTGAAGGCGTCGTCGAACAGGTCGTCCATCGCGAGGGCCGGGACGGCCACGCGGTCGTACCGGACCTCCGGGTCGGCGTGGGGCGGGGCCCCCCACGCCGCGAACAGGCGGACCAGCGAGCCCGTCACGTCGATGGCCGTGCCGGGGTCGTTGACGGCAGGGGAGAGCGCCCGGCTGGCGATCTCGGAGAGGGTGAGGAGCCCCAGGCGCGGGTCGTGGTCGAACGTCCGGTCGGGCCCGACGCGGAACGCGTGGGCGACGGCGGCCGCGTCGTCGTCCGGGACACCGCCCCCGCCGTCCACGATGACGGTGGCGAGCGGCCGGTCGGGCGTGCAGAAGGTGCCGGGGAGGGCGGCGACCGTCACCCGGAGCCCCGAGGCCTCAGCCCGCTCCTGGAGCGCGGCGACGTCGACCATCTGGACGTACCCGATCTCGTCGGAGGTCACGGGTCGCCCCCCGGCGGGGGCGTCGGTGGGCGCGACGCCGCCGAGGCGGGGCGCCGCGCGGCGGAGCTCCAGGGCCGACCGGGTCGCCGCCTCGACCTTCTTGATGGTGTCCCCGAGGCGGCCGAGCCGGGCGATGCTGTCGACCCAGCGCACGAACGCCACGATCACGAGCGCGAACACGAGCGCCGTGAGAACGAAGAGCGTGAAGCGCCCCGCCCGGTCGTAGTACCCGTTCATCAACGCCAGCAGGGCGACGACGCTGTAGATGAACACGCCGACGAAGGTCGAGAGCGCGTTCTGCGAGACGTCGTCGGCGACGACCAGCGTGAAGGCTCGCGGCGTGGCCGACCCGCTCGCCGAGGCGTACGCCGCCACCATAGACCCCACCGCGAACGTGGCCATCACCAACATGCTGGCCGCCACGATCTTGAGGAGCGACTCGAGCGACTCCCGTGAGACGTCGGGGACCCCGGGGCCGAGGCCGGTCCCGTCGGCGGCGGACGCGAGGAGCACCCCGAGCACGGAGACGAGGCACACGAGGAGCGGCTTGACCCACAAGCGCTCGCGGATCCGGTTGAGGGCGAACTGGACGCGCTCGATCATGGCGGGGGCGCGGAGCGGGGGGGAGGTGGCTTCCTGGCGAGGGG
>JAAXJP010000617.1 GCA_012269805.1 Rubrivirga sp. | reverse complement strand
TCCGCCGCGACATCGGCGCCGCCGACGTCGCGGCCGGCACCTACGGCGGGCGCGTCGCGACGCGCTTCCCGCCGGAGCCCAACGGCTACCCCCACATCGGGCACGCCCAGTCGATCTGCCTCAACTTCGGGCTGGCCGAGCAGTTCGGCGGGACGACGAACCTCCGCTACGACGACACGAACCCCGAGGCCGAGTCGCAGGAGTTCGCCGACGCGTTGCTGGACGCCGTCCGCTGGCTGGGCTTCGAGCCGGCCGAGGTCCGCTACGCGAGCGACTACTTCGAGCAGTTCTACGCGTGGGCCCAGGACCTCGTGCGGAAAGGCCTCGCCTACGTCGACAGCCAGTCCGACGAGGCGATCCGCCAGAACCGCGGGACGGTCACCGAGGCCGGCACGCCCAGCCCGTACCGCGATCGGTCGGTCGAGGAGAACCTCCGCCTGCTGGACGAGATGCGGCGGGGCGAGCACCCCGACGGCGCCCACGTCCTCCGCGCCAAGGTGGACCCCGGCCCGGACGACGACTGGCCGGTCATGGGACACCCGAACATGAAGCTCCGGGACCCGCTCATGTACCGGATCCGCCGCGACGCCGAGCACTACCGCCGCGGCGACGAGTGGGCCATCTACCCGCTGTACGACTGGGCCCACGGCCAGGGCGACGCCATCGAGGGGATCACGCACTCGATCTGCACGCTCGAGTTCGACGTCAACCGGCCGCTCTACGACTGGTACCTCGACGCGATCGGGGTCGAGGAGCCCAGGAACCACCAGCACGAGTTCGCGCGGTTCAACCTCGACTACACCGTGATGAGCAAGCGGAAGCTCCGCCAGCTCGTCGAGGGCGGCCACGTCGCCGGCTGGGACGACCCCCGGATGCCGACGATCGCCGGCCTCCGCCGCCGCGGCGTCCGCCCCGAGGCGCTCCGGTCGTTCTTCGCCGACCTCGGCGTGACGAAGGTGAACGGGTCGGTCGAGATCCAGCAGCTCGAGTACGCCCTCCGCGACGACCTCAACCACGTCGCCCGCCGCGTGATGGCCGTGACCGACCCGGTCCGGCTGACGATCGACGGCGTCGGGGAGACGACGTGGATCGACGCGCCGTACTGGCCGCACGACGTGACCCCGCCCGCCGGGGCACCGGCCTCGCGGCGGCTCCCGTTTTCCGGGGCCGTCTGGATCGAGCGCGACGACTACTCCGACGCCCCGCCGAAGGGGTGGAAGCGGCTCGCGCCCGGCACGGCCGTCCGACTCCGGCACGGGCCCGTCGTCGAGTGCCTGGGGGCCGACGAGACGCCCGACGGCCTCGTCGTCCGCGCCCGCCTGGCCGACGACGCCAGGCCGACGGGCGTGATCCACTGGGTCGACGCCGAGCACGGCCTGCCGGCCGCGTTCCGCCTCTACGACCGGCTCTTTTCCGTCCCGGACCCGGCGGCGGCCGAGGACTTTCTCAGCACGCTGAACCCGGACTCGCTCGTCGAGGAGACCGGCTACGTCGAGCCCAGCGTGGCCGACGACGCGGCCGACACCCGATACCAGTTCGAGCGCGTCGGGTACTTCTGGCGAGACCCGGAGGACTCGCTCCCGGGCGCGCTCGTGTTCAACCGGATCGTCGCGCTCCGCGACAGCTGGGCAAAAAAGGAAGAGCCGGCCGCGCCCACCTCGGCGCCCGAACCGAAGAAGCCAGCGCAGCCCGCTGGTCCGCGCGACCCCGCCTCCGCCCTGTCGGAGTCCGAGAGAGAGACCTACAGCGCGCTCGTCGTCCGCGGCGTCGGCGAGGAGGAGGCCGCCGTGCTCGCCGCCGACCCGAAGCTCCGGTCCCTGTTCGAGTCGGTCTTGAAGGGCTGCGACCAGCCCCGCGAGGCCGGCGCGCTCGTCGTCCACGACCTCCGCCGCGCGCTCGGCGACCGCGACCTCGCCGACTCGAAGGCCGAGGCGGACCAGCTCGCGGCCGTGCTCGAGCTCGTCGACGACGGGACGCTCACCCGCAACGCGGCCGGCGAGGCCGTCGCCGCGCTCGTCGCCGAGGGCGGGACCGCCGAGGCCGCCGTCGAGCGCCACGGGCTGGCCGCCGTCCGCTCCGCCGACGCCCTCGCGCCCGCCGTCGACGCCGCGCTCGCCGACAACGCCGACGAGGTCGCCCGGTACCGCGCCGGCGAGGAGCGCCTGTTCGGGTTCTTCGTCGGGCAGGTCATGCGCCGCGCCGGCAAGGGCGCCGACCCGCAGGCCGTCCAGAAGATCCTCCGCCAGCGGCTCGCCGGGTAGCGCCGGCTCTGCCCGCCTCGACACCGAGGCGGGGAAGGCCAGAGGCGAGGGCAACGATTCCGGTCCGTCGCCCTCCCTCTCCGTCCACCCCTGTCTGACTCATGCTCAAGTCGGCCCTGTTCCTGGCCCTCGCACTCACGCCACTCGGCTTGGCCGGCCGCGTCGCGTCGGCGCAGGCGTCACGACCCGTCGCCGAGACCACGTGGTTCTGGGACGGCGAGGCGTGGGCGCCTCACTCCCGCACGCTCTGGTCCCACGACCGGCCCGACGGAGAGGCGACGTCGGCTCTCTCCCAGGTGCGCGAAGACGAGCAATGGGTCGACGCGTCTCGGG
>JAAXJP010000126.1:5169-10483 GCA_012269805.1 Rubrivirga sp. | reverse complement strand
GACTCCCCTCCCCCATCTGCCCCCATGTCCGCCGTCCGCATCGAACCCGCCGCGCTCGGCGAGGTCCGCGGGCCCGCCGAGGCGCTCTACGGCGCCCAGACGCAGCGCGCGCGCGACAACTTCCCCGTCTCGTCGCTCCGCTTCCCGCGCCGGTTTGTCGAGGCGCTCGGGACCGTCAAGGCCGCCGCCGCGCGTGCCAACAAGCAGCTCGGCCTTCTCGAGCCCGAAACGGCCGACGCCATCGACGCCGCCGCGCTGAAGGTGCGCGAGGGCGACCTCGACGCCCAGTTCGTGCTCGACATCTTCCAGACGGGCTCCGGCACGTCGACGAACATGAACGCCAACGAGGTCATCGCCAACGTGGCGACGCAGACGCTCGGCGGCGAGCTCGGAAGCAAGGGCGTCCACCCCAACGACGACGTCAACTACGGCCAGTCGTCGAACGACGTGATCCCGACGGCCATGCACGTCTCGGCGCGCGTGGCGATCGAGCACGACCTGCTGCCGGCGCTGGAGCGGTTCGCGGGCGCGCTCGAGGACAAGGCGACGGCGTTCGACGACGTCGTCAAGAGCGGGCGGACGCACCTGATGGACGCCACGCCGGTCCGCCTCGGGCAGGAGTTCGGCGGGTACGCCGCGCAGGTCCGGAAGGGGATCGCGCGCGTCGAGGCGGCCTCGGAGGAGCTCGCCGAGCTCGCCCTCGGCGGGACGGCCGTGGGCACGGGCATCAACCGGCCGGACGCGTTCCCCGAGGCGGCGATCGCCGAGATCGCCGAGATCACCGGCCTCGACTTCCGCGAGGCCGAGAACCACTTCGAGGCGCAGGCCGCCAAGGACGGCTACGTCGCCGCGGCCGGCGCGCTCAACACGCTGGCGGTCTCGCTCATGAAGATCGCCAACGACATCCGGCACCTCTCGTCGGGGCCGACGTCCGGGCTGAGCGAGATCCAGCTCCCGGCCATCCAGCCGGGCTCGTCGATCATGCCGGGCAAGGTGAACCCGGTCATGAGCGAGGCCATGATGATGGTCTGCGCCCGCGTCATGGGCAACCACACGACGATCACGGTCGGCGGCCAGCACGGCAACTTCGAGCTCAACGTGATGATGCCGGTCATGGCCCACGCCATGCTGGAGTCGATCGAGGCGCTCTCCGGCATCCTCGACGCGTTCCGCGAGCGGTGCCTGGAGGGCATCACGGCCAACCGGGAGCGGGCCCGCGAGCTGCTCGAGAAGAACCCGTCCATCGCGACGGCCCTCAACGCCGAGATCGGCTACGACGCGGCGTCGAAGGTGGCCAAGAAGGCCGCCGCCGAGCAGAAGTCGGTCCGCGAGGTGCTCCTCGAGATGGACCTGATCCCGGAGGCCCGGATCGACGAGGTCCTCGACGTCCGGAGCATGACGGAGCCGGGGATCCCGGGCGAGTAGCGCCCCGCTTCGCCTCGGCGGCCGCCCCGCCGGGGCCGCCGAGGCGGGTGAGACGCCCCGGCCGCGGAACAAACCCTCCCCCCGGCGGGGCCCGCGGAGCCGGCACCCGGCCCCGCCAGCGGCTCGCGCGGTCCGTTTCGGACCGGTGGCCCTCCCGGCACGGGGATTGACGGGGAGACGGCCCCCTCACTCACCCCGCCCCCCAGTATGGGTCAGCAGCAGCTCCTCCTCCTCGTCCTCGGCGTCGTCATCGTCGGGCTGGCCGTCGTCGTGGGCCTCCAGGCCTTCGCCGAGAACCAGCGGAAGTCCGACATCGACAGCTACACCACCCAGGGCGTCGCGATGGCGGGCGACATCATCGCGTACTACCAGAAGCCCGTGGCGACGGGCGGCGGCGGGGAGAACGCGGCGGCCCTCGGGACGCTCACCGTCGGCGACCTCGGGTACCGGCAGGACGTCGCCGACTCCTGGCAGGGCTTCGACCGGACCGGCGTCGTGTCGGGCGGCGTGGTCCGCTACATCGCGGCCGACGCGGCGGCGCCGTTTCTCCACATCCACAAGTTCCCGCTCAGCACGGGCGACACGCGCGTCGAGGTCTATGTGTTCGGCCCGTCCTCGGAGTGCGTCGTCGCCCGGAACGACGTGATGAACGTGTCCGCGGCGTGGTCGGACGGCGGGAGCGACGGGACGCCCCCGGCCAACCCGAACCCCGGCGCCTGCTCCTGGTAGCGCGGTCCGGCCCGCCTCGGGGGCATCCCCGAGGCCGCCACGGCCGGGCCTTACGCCGTCCCGCCGACCCAGTCGGCCCGCTCCGCCAGGGCCTCGAAGCCGACGCGGCCGGCGAGGAGCCGGGTGACCTCGGCGTGGCGCCGGCGGACCAGGCGCCGGTCGGCCTCGAGCGCGAGCGTGGCCTCGGCGCCGTCGAGAATCGCGTCGGCCTCGTGGCGGAGGGCCGCCCGCTGGCCGTCGGCGGCGACGCGCCCCGCGGTCTCGCCGACGACCCTGAGTGCGTGGAGCGTGGCGTTCCGGTCCGAGGCGAGGTAGGGCCGGAGCTGCCCGAAGGCCCGGCCCACGAACTGCTCGAACGTCGTCGGGTGGGCCACGACGCGGAGCCGCCCGTCGTCGTCGTGGCGCTCTGCCGGAGGGAATCGGCGCTCGGCGAGGTCCTTGAGCGCGGCCCCGAGCCAGTCGACGCACGCGATGGCCGTGAACGGGTCGTTGACGCCGGGCGACAGCGCCCGCGCCGCGATCTCGACCAGCTCGTCGATGAGAAAGCGGACGTCCTGGTGGGCAGTCCGCTGGGCGCCCCACGCGAAGGCCGTCCGGATCGTGCCGCGGACCTCGTCGGTGACGCGGTCGGGTGGCCAGGCGAGGACGAGCGTGTCCCCGCCGGCCACGAAGTCTCCGGGCCGGCGGCGGACGCGGAGCAGGAGGTCGTGCTCGCAGGCCAGCCGGAGGATCGCGTCGGCGTCGATGCCCGTGACGTAGCCGGCGCCGTCGGCCGCCACGCGCTCGGCGTCGTCGTAGAACCCGTCCGGGAGCGGCGACCCGGGGGCGGCCCCGCCCGCCTCGGCCGCCGGCTCCCCCTCCCCGATTCGCTCCGGGAACAGCGTGTCGACTTTGCCGAGGAGGTCGCGCCCAACGCCGGCCACGAGGTTCGAGACGTGGATGCTCTCGGGGACGTGGTGGATAAAGAAGATCAGGACGCCGACCGAGGCCACCGCCAGCGCCAGCCCGACGAGGATGGCGATGTGTGGGACGAACTCGCCGATGGCCGCGTCGCCCTCGCCGGCCGCCCGGATCGTCCGGAGCACGAGGAGGCAGTAGAGGAACGTGGCGATGAAGGTCCCCAGCGTGACCTGGTTGCCCCGGTCGTCCATAAAGTTGACCAGGAGCCGCGGGCCGTACTGGCCGCTGGCGTAGGCCACGCTCGCGATGGTGATCGAGAACGTCACGCCGGCCACGCCGATCATCGACCCGGCGATGGTCCCGAGCACGGCCCGGGCGCCATCCGGCCGGTTGCCGTAGAAGAACGGGACGTCGCGAATCCACTCGGCCCCCACCCGCACGTCGACGTTGATGAGGACGACCGAGAGGACGGCCGCCCCCAGCGTCATGAGCGACGGGATAAACCAGTAGCTGGCGCGGATGGCCTCCCAGGTGGCGGCGGCGCGGGCGGTGAGGGGGAGCACGGATCGGGGGTCGGGGTCCAGACCAACGCGCCCGCCCCACCCCGGCTCCGTCCGAACCGCGTTCGGGGAGCGCTCGGCCTCACCCGCCCGTCTTCCGAGCCCGGCGGACGTCGCTCGGCTCGCCCGGGGACACGAACGGGTGGCCGGCCACCACGAACCGGTAGTCGAGGTCGATCCCGCGCGAGAGGCCAATCCGGCTCGTGATCTCGACCCGGTCGTCGGAGACCGGCCCGCCCTCGGCCATGTAGAGCGGCGGCGCGGTCAGGTCCGTCCCGTGGAAGCGGCTGGTGGTCGCCTCCGGCGGCTCGTTGATCCCGAACGCCTGCGTCAGCTTGCCCGGCCCGTTCGTCAGGTCCCGTCGGCGGCGGACCGAGGCGGGCCGGTTGGCGGCCATGGCCTCCTCGCCCTCGACCGGCTCGACGGCGCGGATGAGCACGGCGCCGGCCTCGCCCTCGGGCTCCGTCACGACGTTCAGGAGCCAGTGCGTGTAGTAGACCTTGTAGACGTACGCCGTGCCGGGCGCGGCGAAAAGGTCCGCCGCGCGTCCCTCGGGCCGGACGCGGCCGTCGTCGCCGAACGTGGCCTTCCACCCGTGCATCGCGGGGTCGTCGGCCCGGTACCCCTCGGTCTCGACGATCCGACCCACCATCCGGCCGTCGTCGGGCGACTCGTAGACGAGGTAGGCGCCGAGGAGGTCGCGGGCGACCTGGAGCGTCGGGCGGGCGAAGAACGAGGACGGGAGCGGGGACACGCGTAACTCAGGGCTGTCGCGTTCGTACGGGCGACCCCGTCTCTGAGTGCCGCCATGTCTGAACGCCGCCGTTTCCAGCGCATCGCCGTCCCGATCCTGCTCGTCCTGTTCGCGCTCGTCGCCATCCAGCAGCTTCGCGGGCTCGGCCTCTTCCACGACCATCACCATCGGGAGCACCGGATCGAGCACGTCCACCAGCACACCGAGCACCGGCCCCACGAGGGGGACCGCTCCCCCGACGTCCACGTCGAGGTGGAGGAGGTCGTCGTCGACGTCCGGTAGGGCCGCCTCGGCGGTCCGACGGGCCGGGCAGTCTCGCCACCGGATTCGGAGGAGCGCCCGACGTCCCGGGAACGGGCGGATGGAGGCGTTGCGGAGTCGACCGAGGCAGCGCGTGCGGGTTTTTTAGCACCCGGTTGTAACCTCCCCCCCGCGCCTCCCGTCGGAAGGGCGCCCTTTGCCTCTCCCCTCCGCCGATGTCCCGTCCCCGTCGCCCCCGCGTGCAGCGAGCCCTCCTGACCTTGTTCGGGCTCCTGCTCGTCGCCGTCGCCGCCACCTCCATCCGGGCTGCGGTCCGCTCCCCCTCGACCGACCACCGCGTCACGCACGTGGAGGAGCGCAAAGTCGCCGCCACGGTCCAGCGGGTCTCCTCCCGGGACGTCCTGTTCGACGAGTCCTTCCGCGTTCGCGAGGGGGGCGAGTTGACGGTCGACCTCGGCAGCGAGAGCGTGACCGTGCGCACGGTCGGCGGCGACCGCGCCCGCGTGGTCGTCGAGGGGCGCGGGCGGGACGCCGAGTCCGAGTTCGAGCGGCGCCGGTTCTCGGCGCGCGCCGACGGCGGCGACCTCGTCGTGCGGCCCCCCCCCCCGCCCCCCCGGGGGGGGGGGGGGCCGGGCCCCCCCCCCGGGGCGGGGGCGCGCCCCCCCCCCCGCCCCGACGAGGCCGC
>JAAXJP010000126.1:0-5159 GCA_012269805.1 Rubrivirga sp. | reverse complement strand
GCGCCGGTTCTCGGCGCGCGCCGACGGCGGCGACCTCGTCGTCCGGACCGACCCGCCGCAACGCCGTTGGTCGATGAGCCGGACCGACGCCCGCTTCGAGGTCACGATCGAGATCCCGCGCCGATACTCGGCCGACATCGACCTCGGCTCGGGCAGCGTCGACGTGGCCTCCCTCAGCGGCGATCTCCGCGTCGACGTCGGCAGCGGCTCGGTCCGGGTCGAGAACGTCGAGGGGCGCGAGATCTCGCTCGACACCGGCTCCGGCAGCGTCCGCGCGCAGACGCTCCGTGGCGACGTCACGATTGACACGGGCTCGGGCAGCGTGTCGGTCGACCGCGTCTACGGACCGCTCTCGGTCGACACCGGCTCGGGCAGCGTCTCCGTCGGCGAGGTCGACGGGGAGACGCACGTCGACACCGGGTCGGGCGGCGTCGCGATGACGCTCCGCCGGGCGGCGGCCTCGCGTGTGAGCACGGGGAGCGGGTCGGTCGAGCTCCGGCTTCCGCGCGGCGCCGGCTTCGACGTCGACCTCGACGGCGGCTCGGTCCGCATCGACGACGCCCTCGGCTTCTCCGGCCACCGCGAGCGCGACGAGGCCCGCGGACGGCTCGGCAGTGGCGGCCCGATGCTCGACGTCGGGACCGGCAGCGGGACGATCCGGCTCGTCACCAGCTAACGCCCCCGGCCTACTCTCTCCCCCGCGCGACGGCGTCCGCCAACGACTGGCGGGCGCCGTCGGCGTCTGTGACCGGCGCCTGGCAGACGTGGTCCTCGCAGATGTAGGCCGTCGCGCGGCCGTCGACGGCCGTTTGCGCCTCGGCGAACGGGGCGAGCTCGGCGACCGGCGCCGGCCCCGTGCCGGGCGCCCGGAGGACGAACACGGCGTGCGGCGCGTACACCTCGCGCACGGCCGCCAACAGCGCGGCCGTCTCGTGCATCCCCTTTCCGTCGGCGACGACGACCTCCTGCGTCGGGCCCTCGGCAAACAGCGCGGCCGTGAGGAGGTGCGTGAACCCGGCGGGGTGCTCGCGGACGACGTCGGGCGCGCGGAGGCCTCGTCGGGCGGCGTCCTCCAACTCGGTCCGCCCCGTGAGCCGCGCGAGCCGGAGGCCGTTAAAGATGGCGACGCTGTTGCCGGCCGGGAGCGCGCCGTCGTCGAGCGCGCGTTGGCGGACGAGGAGGTCGGGCGCGTCGGCGGGCGAGAGGTAGTAGCCGCCCTCCTCCGCTTCGAACCGGTCGCGCATCCGGCCGTGGAGGTCGAGCGCGGCGCCGAGGTGGGCGGGGTCGAACGTGGTCTGGTAGAGCTCCAGCAGGCCCCAGACGAGGAACGCGTGGTCGTCGAGGAGCCCGGGGATGCCGGCCTCGCCGTCTCGCCAGCGGTGGAGGAGGTCGCCGTCGTCGGTCCGCATCTCGCGGAGGACGAACCGGGCCGCCTCGGTGGCCGCCTCGGCGTAGTCGGTGCGGCCGAACGTCCGCGCGGCCACGGCGAGCGCGGCGATGGCGAGGCCGTTCCAGTCGGCGAGGACCTTGTCGTCGAGGAGCGGGCGCGGGCGCTCGTCCCGGGCGTCGAGGAGGCGCGCGCGGACGCCGTCGAGGCGCTCCCGGAGGGCGTCGGGGTCGAGGCCGAGGCGCTCGGCCGGCGCCGCCAGCGGGTCGGCCGCGCCGAGCCGCCGCTCGTGGAAGTGGAGGACGTTGGCGCCGGTCGGCTGGTGGGTCGCCTCGTCGAGGTAGTTGCCACCGGCGTCGGCGCCCCAGACGTCGGCGGCGAGGCGCGCATCGTCGGCACCGAGGGCGGCCTCCAGTTCGTCCACCGTCCAGACGTAGAAGGCGCCCTCCTCCCGCTCCCCGGCCGCGTTGAGTGAGTCGGCGTCCTCGGCCGAGGCGAACCCGCCGCCCGGCTGGCGGAGGTCACGGAGCACGTAGTCGAGCGTGGACTCGGCCGCCGCGCGGAGGTCGTCGGCCCCGGTCGCGTGAGCGGTCTCGGCGCAGGCGATCGCGAAGAGCGCCTGGTCGTAGAGCATCTTCTCAAAGTGCGGGAGCAGCCACTCCCGGTCGGTCGAGTACCGGTGGAGCCCCCCGCCGACGTGGTCGTAGGCGCCACCGCGGCGGACGGCCCGGAGCGCGGCGACTGCCACGCGGGCGAGCGCGGCGTCGCCCATGAGCGCGGCCCGGCGGACGAGGAAGAGGGCGTGGTGCGGCGTCGGGAACTTGGGCGCGGCACCGAACCCGCCGTGCTCGGGGTCGGCCCGGCGGAGGAGCGCGCGCGCCGCCGCCTCGACCTCCGGCTCGCCGAGCGCGTCGCCGGCCTCGGGCGCGGCCATCTGGCGGACCACGCCCGCCAGCTCCGACGCCGACCGCCGGACGCCGTCGGCGTTCTGGCGCCAGTGGTCAGCCACGTTCTCGGCCAGCTCCCGGACGCCGATCCGCCCGCCCCGGCTCTCGCGCGGGAGGTACGTCCCTACCCAGAACGGCTCGCGCGTGTTGGGCACGAGGAGCGCCGTCAGCGGCCACCCGCCCCGGCCTGTCGCCGCGAGCACCGCCGCCATGTAGACCCCGTCGACGTCGGGCCGCTCCTCACGGTCGACCTTGACGCAGACGAACGCGTCGTTCAGCGCCCGCGCCGTCTGGGGGTCCTCGAACGACTCGTGCTCCATGACGTGGCACCAGTGGCACGTCGCGTAGCCGATCGACAGAAACACCGGCACGTCGCGGCGGCGGGCCTCCTCGAAGGCGGCGTCCGACCACGGCCACCAGTCGACGGGGTTGTCGGCGTGCTGGAGGAGGTACGGGGAGTTGGCGTCGGCGAGCCGGTTCATGCGCGTGGGGGAGCGAGACGGCGCGTACGGCCTTAGCCGCCCACGGTGCCCTCCCGGTTGAACTCGGCGCCGATGTGCCGATACCGGAGGCATGACCGTCGGACGGATCGGCTTCGGGCTCACCCTCCTGCTCGCCCTCGCGGGCACCCTCGGGTTTATCGCGACGCAGTCGTTCCTGGTCGCGCTGCTCCTCCTGGCCGCGCCGCTCCCCGCGTTTATCGGCCTCCTGACCAGCGGAGGAGATCGGACGCTGACAGAGGTCCCGATGCGATGGAGGGGGGACGACGCGGTCGAGCAGCGACTCGACGAGTCCCTCCGCCGCGGTTCTCACGTCCGGGCCATCAGGCGGGTCGGGGACGGCGAGACCGAGTACGTCCTCCCCGGGGTCCCCGCCCTCGCCCGCCGCAGCGAGCCGGACTGCCACTGACAGACGGCACGTCTCCGAGACGGTCTGCGGGTCCAATCGGATCGGGACCCCAGCGCCTCGATGTTCGCGACCGTCTGTGCCCTCCCCTCCTGCTTGATGCGCCGTCTCCTCTTCGCCGCGTTCGCCGCCGCCGTCGGCTGCACCCCTCCGGACGTGGGGCCGTCGCTCCGCTCCGACCCCTCGGCCTACCACCGGGCGCTAGCCGAGGGCGATGCCGCTCAGGCGCTCTCTGTCCTCGACGCGCACGCCGAGGCCGGCGACCTCGACGCCCTCCGGACGCTCGCCGACGCCCACCAGCGCGGGTCCCTCCGCGTCCCCTACGACTCCGCGACCCAGAGCGGGACGCTCCTCCCGTTCCGCACGACGCGCTGGCAGGCGGGTCGCGCCCTCCGCCGGTACGAGCGCGTCCTCCGTGACTCCGCACGCGCGGGGAGCCACGAGGCCCTGTTCCAGATCGCCGATGCGACGTTCGGGATCGGGAACGCGCGCGTCGATACGGACGCCGACTCCGCCCGCGCCGTCTATCAGATCTTGGCCTCGCGCGGCGCCGACCCGCTCCGCCTCGCGTTCCTCGCCGACCGGCTCGGCGACGGGGCCGCTCACCTCGCCCACCTCGACGCGGCCGCCGAGGCGGGCGACCCGAACGCGTGCGTGTTCGCCTACTGGCGCCGCCGAGACCGCGACGCCCGGTTCTCGGCGGCCGGCGTCGCCGAGCAGATCGACGCGCTCGAGGCGTGCCGGGCCCACGCGACCGAGGCTCACCGGGACGCGGAGATGTTCTCGACCGGAGAGCGCGTCGTCAGGGATCTCGTGGAGCAGGCCAGCCGGGACAACGCCGAGGCAAAGGCCGTCCTCGACAGCCTCCGCACCGACGGGGTGTTCGAGCGCCACCCCCACCTGACGCCGCTCGTGGAGGTGGCCTCACGCGGATGAACGCAAAGAGCCCCCACCCCGAACGGGGCGAGGGCTCTGAGCCGGGGATGTGGTGGGCTCCCCGGTCCGCCAGATCGACTTGGCGGAGGGTCGGCCTAGCGGACGACCGTGAGTTGACGCGTCAGGCGCTGCCCGTCGGCGTCGAGGACGACGACGTAGACGCCCGCCGGGAGGCCCGACGTGTCGAGCGCGACGTCGGTCCGGCCCGCTTGGAGCGTGCCGGCGTGGGGCGCCGCGACCTCGCGGCCGAGGAGGTCCACGACGGCCACGCGGGCGTCGCCGGCCTCCGGCATCGAGACGCCCACCGTCGCGACCGAGGTCGCCGGGTTCGGGCCGACTGCGAGGTCGAGCACGAGTGCCTCGGCCTTGGCGGGGGCCACCCCGAGCACGTCGCTCGGCGGGGCCACCGGCGCCTCCGCCAGCGGCGTCGCGTCGGACTCGCCGGTCGCCGTCATTAGCGCCTGCGTCGAGTAGTACGCGACCTGCGTGATCCGGTAGCCGTAGTCGGTCACCGAGTAGTCGGTCACGATGTTCGACTTGATCGTCGAGCCGTCGACGACGGCCCAGAAGCCAGACCGCGTGCCCGTGTAGGTCGCCCGGGTCGTGTTGCCCGCGTCCTTGATGTAGACGAAGTCGTAGTTGGTCTCCAGCTCGAACTGGGCGAAGTACATCGCGACCCGCTGGGCGCCGTTCTTGGTGTAGGTGTGGGTGGAGTTGTAGTTGTTGGCGTACGGGTGCGGCGTCTGCGCGTCGGCCGACTCGTAGTACCACTGGGCGGTGCCCCCGCCCCCGCCTCCGCCACCACCGCCGGAGGAGCCGACGCCGACCGCGGCCCACGCGTTCGTGACCGCCGTGACCTGCGACGCGCCCGATCCGTACAGGTCCGTCGCCGCCTGGATCGTCCCGGCGCGGGCGGCCGAGAAGTCGGTCGAGGACGAGAAGTAGTTGGCCAGGGCGCGGTACCAGATCCGCTCGGTCGCGTC
>JAAXJP010000162.1 GCA_012269805.1 Rubrivirga sp. | reverse complement strand
CACCCCCCCCGCCCCCCCCCCCGCCCCCCCCCCCCCCGCCCCCCCCCCACCCCCCCCCCCCCCGCGGGGGCCCCCCCCGGGCGGGGGGGGGGGCGGGGGCCCGGGCGCCTAGGGCTCCCGGGGGACCTAGTACCGCACCCGGAGGCCGACGTTGAAGCGCCGCGGGAGGCCGAAGTAGACCTCGGCGTCGTCCGCGTCGTGGTCGCCGTCGAATGAGTTGAACGACGAGTTGTCCGTCGCGTCGAGGATGTACGTCGCGTCGAGCGCGTTGAACAGGTTGGCCGTGAGCTCGAGGCCGAACGGGACGCTCGGGAGCGGGAGCTCGTAGCTCGCGTTCACGTCGAGGACCGTGTAGCCCGGGGCCTGCCAGCTCTGGACCGGGTTGCCGTTGGCGTCGACGTCGGCGGCGTCGGTCCGCGAGATCGGGTCGAAGCCGGCGTAGTGGCGGCTGTAGGTCCGGCCGAGGAGCTGGAGGTCGAGGCCCTCCACCGGGTACAGCGTCAGGCCGTAGGCCAGCTGCGTCTGCGGCTGGTCGCCGACCTTGAGCCCGGCGATGTAATACGTCTCCGTGACCGGCTCGACAGAGCGGTCGTCGAGCTGGAAGCGGCCCGTGACGTTGTCGGTGTAGCTCCAGTCGCCGACCGAGATGCCGCCGTCGATCCGGAAGAGCGGGGTCGGCTGGAGGGCCACCTCGAGCTCGACGCCCTGGTTGATCTGCTCGACGCCGCGGAGGAAGACCGTCGCGTCGATGTCCTCACCGGTCGTCGTCTCTCGGAAGGTGACGCCGCGGGAGACGGTCCGGTTGGCCCAGTTGGTCCGGTAGGCCGAGAGCTTGACGGCGCCGACGGGCGTCCGGTAGTTGACGCCGGCCTCGAACGAGAGGATGTCCTCGTTCTGGATGTCGTCGTTGAGCACGCCCGCGCCGTCGTTGATGACGCCGTCGAAGATCGGCACCTTCGAGATGTAGCCGACGTTGGCGAACACGCCGAGCGCGTCGCTCGCCCGGTAGAGGCCGCCCGTCTTGGCGGTGAAGCCCGGGATGGTCCCGCTCTCCAGCTTGAGCGTCTCGCCCGTGTTGGCCGGGTCGCGGCGGAAAAAGTCCTCGTAGTTGTACGAGATCGCCGTCACGCCGCCCATCGCGAACGCCGTGAACCGGTCGCGGTCGACCTCGGCCTGGAGGTAGCCGCCGCCCCAGTTGACGGTGTTGTTGTTGAAGTAGTCGACCTTGTCGCCGAGGCCGGCCTGGCGCTCGCCGGCGAACTCGTCGGAGCTGTCCAGGAAGTACGCGCCGCCGAGGAGGTCGCGGACCTCGCGGTAGTGGTCGATCGAGGCCGTCCGGACGTCGAGGCCGCCCTCGACCGTGAGGCCGCCGCCGGAGTTGAACGTCAGCTTCGAGATGTTGCCGACCGTCCACTGCTGGTTGACCGAGTTGCGGAGGATGCCGCGCGAGCCGGTCGCGTTGGCCGCGTTCCGCTCGATGGTGGCGTCCCAGTCCGCGATCCGCGACGGGCCGTCGTAGTCCCAGACGAGGCTGCCCAGCGTGCCGGAGCCGCCGCCGTTGCCGCCCGAGTAGTAGGCGACCGTCGAGAACAGGAGCCGGTCGCTCAGCTGGCTGTACCAGTTGAGGTTGACCTGGGGCTTGTGGTAGTAGTTCTCACGCTCCGCGATAAAGGCCGAGTTGTAGCGGCTGCGCGTGCCGCCCCAGAAGTACTGGTCGCCGGTGTAGCTCGTCGAGACCGTGTTCCAGTTCTCGTTGTAGAGCCGGCCGGCGTCGCCGCCGAACGGGAGGTCCGAGGTGCTCTCGTAGCGGGACTCCTCCGCCTCGGTGAAGTCCTCGAGGGCGGCGGGGTCGTAGCCGTCGAGGTCGCGGGCGAAGTCGGCGTCGTACGCGCCGATGTTCTGGCGGTACAGGTTCTGGCCGTGCCGCTGCGGCGCGCCGACGGCGTAGAGCGAGACCGTGTTCGCGCTGTTGAGGTTGAGCGTCGCCGCGCCGTAGTAGGCCCAGGCGTCCGTCCAGGTCGCGTCGACGACGCCCTGGCCGGTCTTCCGGACGCCCATGAGCGTCACGGCGTACTTCCCGTCGACGAGGCCGGTCGAGGCCAGCGCCGAGGTCTTGAGGAACTCGCCCGAGCCGACCTCCTGCTGGAGCATCACGCCGGCCTCGTTGTTGGCCGGGTCCGTGAGGATGTTCAGCGTCCCGCCGACGGACGGGACGGCGAGGTTGACGGCCGAGAGCCCGCGCTGGAGCTGGATCGACGTCGTAACGTCGCCGACGCCGTCCCAGTTGGACCAGTAGACCCAGCCGTTCTCCATGTCGTTGACGGGCACGCCGTTGATCATGACGGCCGTGTTCCGCTGGTCGAACCCGCGGACGTTGATCCGGGCGTCGCCGGAGCCGCCGCCCTGCTCGGTCGCGTAGACCGACGGCGCCGTGTTGAGCACGAGCGGGATGTCGCGGGAGCCGAGCTGCTGCTGGATCTGCTCTTTCGGGATGTCCGTGTAGGCCACCGGCGTCCGGCGGTCGATGGCGCGCGAGGCGAAGACCTCGGCCGCTGCGAGGGCTTGGTTGACCTCGGTGAGGGCGACGTCGACGGTGAGAGTCTGGT
>JAAXJP010000463.1 GCA_012269805.1 Rubrivirga sp. | reverse complement strand
AATATAATGATATATGTTGTCATTTTCATTTAATCCCAAACGGTGATGATCGCTAATGACCCGTGCATTTCGAATTTCCGAAATCTTATGCACCAGAGCCTCCTGATCATTGATTAACGGATTAATTTCTTCACGATAACTCTTTAATTGCATCACTTTTTGATAGGATGGTGCACTATTCATCCAGGTTTTTAGCCCAATACCGATCCTCTGATTTCCGAAAGTAGATAATACATCATGCGGAGTATTTCCAATGTCCACTATAAGCGCATCAAAAGACCTTGCAAAGACTGTTTCCTGATACTTCGAATCTAAATAAGGTATATTCTTTCCTTTTTTTTGAGTAAACAGATTGGTCAGCGCCAAATAACTTTGGATCAACTTAACATAACTTTCCTTCTGTTCCTTAGTATATCTATTCCAAACGCTCATTATTCACGTCATTTCTGGAATAGAATCTAATAAAACAGAATTTCCCCTAACAAATTTAGAACAGAATAGTCGTCATAAATGAAATATTCATTATCGAACTAATAAGAATATCCCTAATCTGAGGGTAATCTCGTAAAAACAATTATTTGGAAGGTAGATCTTGAAGACTTTTAAAGCCTATAAATGTTTTACCTACTGCATTGGTTTTAAAATAACTTTCGTCATTAATTTTGGTCTTGGGCAAAACACCTATAATCAAAAAATATACATCATCTCGTCTGCAAGTTACAATGACGTCGTAATTTGCAGTCAGATTATTAGCACTTGGTAATGTTCCAAAATCAGACGTCAAAATCTGATATTTCTTCCCAGCTATTTCAATCAAGGGATTAGTATTCGCTATTAGGACTTCACTTAATACTGGCTTGGTAAGATCAAAATAATCGCACAACGCATAGAGCGACCCAATTTTCCTAATTTGATTATCCATGAATCTTTGACCATCATACCTATCTCTTACAGCATTTATGTTTCGATACCCTAATGATTTAACACAAATGTCTTGAATTGCTATAATGTCTCTTCTCCTAATCAGAATATTTGGAGACTTAATGATCGATTCTCCGGTATATTTGAAAAATTCACTCATCCAAACCAATTTGCTGGCAAATATAAGATCTTCCAAGTCAGCCTGACTTATTAAATTGGGAATTATTCAAGATAACCTGATTTTAATAAAAGACCGAGTATTCTCGGAATATGCATGGGTCATCACAGCAGTTAAATGAAGTCGTATTATGTTGGGATCTATTTCTCTTCTCCATGTCTTTATTAAGGCACAGTAACGATATTTACAATTCTAAATTCACTCGACACTATGACTGTAGGAAGTTTATATGCAGGTATCGGCGGTATTTGTCAAGGCTTTAAAAATGCCGGAATGCAAATAGCATGGGCCAATGAAATAGATAAATGGGCTTGTAAAACTTATCGACAAAACTTTGATCATACCCTTATTGAAAAGGACGTATTTGCTTTAAATATTGAAGAGCTAGAAAAAGTAGACATAATAGCGGGAGGCTTTCCTTGTCAACCCTTTTCTGTAGCCGGGTATAGAAAAGGGTTTAATGACGCAAGAGGTAATCACTTCTTTCGAATGCTGGACTTCATTGATCAAATGAGACCTGCAGTTGCATTTTTTGAGAATGTCAAGAATTTAGTAGGACATGACAAGGGAAATACTTTTAAGATGATTGAAAAAGAACTTCGTAATAGAGAGTACTCTTTCCATGCAAAAGTTCTAAATACAAAAGACTATGGGAACATCCCACATAATAGAGAACGAATCTTCATTGTGGCTTTTGACTTGAATAAATACCAAGACGCAAGTGAGATCTTTGACTTTCCGAGTCCATCACTTCTAACATCTAAGATTTCCGATTTCATTAATGACAGTCCTGTGGATGAAAAATACTATTATCGCGAAGATAAATACATGTATTCGGAACTCGAAGCATCTATTAAAAGTACCGAAACTGTCTATCAATGGAGAAGACAGTATGTTAGGGAAAATAAATCGAATGTTTGTCCAACTCTTACTGCTAACATGGGAACTGGGGGGCATAACGTACCTCTAGTGAGGGTGTCTGATGGAATACGAAAGTTAACACCTACAGAGTGTCTTACTCTTCAAGGGTTCCCTAAATCGTTTAAACGACAAGGAGTTTCAGATGCACAGTTATATAAACAAGCTGGTAATTCAGTTTCCATACCCGTCATCGAAGCCATTGCTGTGAATATCACGAAAGCTTTGAATGGTGAAGACACGCGTTCGGATACTACTCTAAGTACATTATGATTTAAAAAACCACACCTCTTCCGGCATATAACCAAAGACAAACTCCGTTACACCGCATAGCCAAAGGATGTGTTCATTATCACCCATTTGGGTTGAGTAGTATGCGCCGTCGTTTGCTGGATGCGGGTATCTGTAATTTAGCACATCGTATCCTTGTTTTGGGTCTAAGCTCAGATTCAGGGTTACCTCATCGCCATTGTTTGATAGGTAGTCTAGGAAAACATCAGCTCCGTCGACCATTGCGCACATCGCTTTTGGGCCTGGCCAGCCGTTTACATCAGCGTACCATGTCCAATCTTCTTTGTAAAAGCGCATCG
>JAAXJP010000686.1:2215-2613 GCA_012269805.1 Rubrivirga sp. | reverse complement strand
GCCCCCCGCCGCCCCGGCGAGGTCGCCCTCAAGACCGCCCGCGCCGGCTCCGAGCTGGCCACCGACGCCGAAGGCGACGGGTTGGCTTCGCCGTCCTCTCCGAGGTTCGCCCTCGAGCTCCCGGTCGTCCAGAAGCCGCAGGTCGCCAACCGGCCCGGCGGCCGGCCGAAGTGGCTCCGCGCCAAGCTCCCCTACGGCGAGACGTTCCGGAGCATCCAGCAGACGATCGAGGACTACGACCTCCACACGGTCTGCTCCTCGGCCCGCTGCCCGAACATGGGCGAGTGCTGGAGCGCCGGGACGGCCACCTTCATGATCCTCGGGAACGTCTGCACGCGCGGCTGCTCGTTCTGCGCCGTGCTCACGGGCCGCCCCGAGCAGAAGGAGCTCGACTACGA
>JAAXJP010000686.1:0-2205 GCA_012269805.1 Rubrivirga sp. | reverse complement strand
CGACTACGACGAGCCCCGCCGCGTCGCCGAGGCGGCCAAGCTCATGGGGCTCAAGCACGTCGTGGTCACGAGCATCAACCGCGACGACCGGAAGGACGGCGGGGCGCCCATCTTCGCCGAGACGATCCGCCTCGTCCACGCCCAGGACCAGACGATCGAGGTCCTGATCCCCGACATGAAGGGGGAGCGGAGCGCGCTCGAGACCGTCTTCGAGGCCCGCCCGGAGGTCCTCAACCACAACGTCGAGACGGTCCCGCGGCTGTACCGCCGCGTCCGCCCCCAGGCCGACTACCAGCGGTCGCTCGACGTCATCAAGCTGGCCAAGACGGAGTACGACCTCCGCACAAAGTCCGGCATCATGGTCGGCCTCGGCGAGACGAAGGACGAGGTCGTGTCGCTCATGGCCGACTTCGCCGCGCACGGCGTCGACGTGATGACGATCGGCCAGTACCTCCAGCCGACGCGCCACCACCTCCCGGTCGAGGAGTTCGTCCACCCCGACGTGTTCGCGTGGTACAAGGAGCAGGGCGAGGCGCTCGGGATCGAGCACGTCGAGAGCGGCCCGCTCGTGCGCTCCTCCTACCACGCCGAGCGGCATGTCTAGGGCGGCGGGGCGCGCGCGCCCGCTGGCCGTCCTGCTGCTGGCGCTCGCCGTCAGCGGGTGCTCGACCGTGCTCGACGGCGTCGCGGCCGTGTTCGGGCCGGGCGACGTCGGGAATGTGATCGACGCCCACGTGGTGTACCGGCTCCGCCCCGATTGCCCGGCCCTCCTCGCGCGGACGATCAACCACGGCTACACGGTGATGACGCCGGTCGGCACGCCGGAGGGCGTGGACGAGGCGCCGGAGCCCATCGGGGGGGCGGTCGAACAAACGGGCGTGTTCGAGGGGCCGGTGCGGACGGGCGAGGTCGTGTTCCGCTACGTCCCGCCGGCCGCGTCCGAGACGTGGGACGCCGGCCCGGTCGACCTCGTGGCCGAGGTGGACGCGGTCCGGCTCGACCTCGAGGAGGGCTCCGCGCGGATCGTGGAGCTCTGCGGCCCCCTCCCCGAGACGCTCGCGCCCGACACGTCCATCCCTCGGATCCCCGGCCGCTCGTGACGCCGCTCCCCGCCTACGACGCCTCCGACCCCGCCGCCTACGTCGCCTCCCGGCTGGCGCTCGTCGGCGACCGCGACCCGCTCCCGCTGCTGGAGGCCGCGCCCGACCGCGTCGCCGAGGCCGTCGCGGGGCTCTCCGAAGACGCCGCCCGCCGGCCCGAGAGCGACGGGAAGTGGTCGGTCCTCCAAGTGCTCCGCCACCTCGCCGACTCGGAGGTCGTCTACGGCTACCGCCTCCGCCTCATCGTCGCCGCCGAGCGGCCTGAGATCGCCGGCTACGACCAGGCAGCGTGGACGGACGCGCTTCACTACCACCGCGGCACCGTCGCCGACGCACTCGGCGACTACGCCGCGGGCCGTCGGATGACGGTCGCGTTCCTCCGCGCCCTCGACGAGAGCGAGTGGGAGCGGTGGGGCGTTCACAGCGAGCGTGGCAAAGAGAGCGTGCGCCAGATCGCGACGCTCCTGGCGGCGCACGACCTCGGCCACGAGCAGCAGATCGCCCGCGTCCGCGAGGCGATCGGCGCCTAGCCCCTCCCGCCTCGGCCCCGAGGCGGAAGGAGTCAGCGCTTGACGGCGACGCCCATGTAGCCGACGGCCAGCGACCGGCTCGTCGTGAACGAGAAGCCGGGGTCGACGCGCCGCCGCGCGATCGATCGGAAAAACGCGCCGTTGAGCTCGGGCCGAGAGCCGACAAACTCGGCGACCGCCAGCCCCTCCGCCTCCGCCATCTCCTCGAGCACGCTGGGCGGCAGGAACAGCCGGAGGACGTGGATGTGGTCCGGCGCCTCGCGGACGACGAACCGGAAGCCCTGGACCGCGATCAGCCACGCGAGCGGCGTCCGGTTGAACGTGCTGAACAGGACCACGCCGCCGGGGCGGACGACCCGGGCCGCCTCGGCGATCACGCCGCGCTGGTCCTCGACGTGCTCCAGCATGTCGTAGAGGAGGACGGCGTCGTAGGCCGCGTCGTCGGCGTCGAGCGCCGTCGCGTCGCCCACGCGGAACGTGGCGTCGGCACCGTCGGGCACGCGGCGGCGGGCCTCGGCGAGCGACGGCGCCGACAGGTCGACGCCCTCGACGTGGTAGCCGCGCTCCGCCAGCGG